>JAYRHV010000206.1:0-4689 GCA_041907165.1 Candidatus Omnitrophota bacterium
ACCATGTTCTTTAAAAATTCGATATGTCCCGGGGCATCGATAATAATATAATCACGTGTTTTGGATTTAAAAAATGACCTTGCGGTGTCAATGGTGATCCCTTGCGCCTGTTCATCCTTTAGAGCATCCAGAAGAAAAGCATACTCAAAAGGACGGGCATTGCGGCTGCACATCGCCTTGACCGCTTCTAATTTACCCTCAGGCAAAGCGCCGGTGTCTGCTAAGAGCCTGCCAATCACAGTGCTCTTTCCGTGGTCGACATGTCCAACGATAACAACATTCATCTGTTCGCGAAAAGTCTCCATCACATATACCCTTGTCTGCGCAAAGTTTCCAGACCGCCGCCGTCTTCCTTATCTTGCGCCCGTCCGGAACGCTCGGCGATATTAAAAAATTTCCCGGTACGCAATTCCTCAATAATCTCATGGACATTTTTTGCGGTAGAATCAACGGGTGTCGTACACGGATAACACCCTAAGGACCGGTAACGTTTGCCATTGCCTTGGTCAAAATACAAATTGATAATCGGGATATTTTCTTTTTCGATATATTCCCAAATATTGAGTTCCGTCCAGTCTAAAAGCGGATGAATACGAATATGCGTTCCCGGCGCAAAATCTGTCTTAAACTGGTTCCATAATTCCGGTGGCTGGTCGCCGACATCCCAATCATTGTTTTTGTCCCTCGGCGAAAAATATCGTTCTTTGGATCGGCTTCCCTCTTCATCCGCACGCGCACCGACAATGACCCCGGTGTATGGCTCGGTATTTTTATCCACCTCATACTGACGTGTTGTGTGATTCATCCGAAAGCGCGGCCAATCGCCGGCCAAGGTATGTTTGAGCGCTTGCGATTTTAAAGCTTTACAGCAGCTTAAACGGTCAATCGCTTTGTCAGGAAAAGTTTGTTTGGCATCCAGCGCACCCTTGTTCTGGCCATAAACCATATTAAGCTTCCACTCAAGCGCTAGCTTATCGCGATAGGCAATCATTTCGGGCATTTTAAAACTGGTGTCAATGTGCACCAGCGGAAACGGCACATGCCCAAAAAACGCCTTGCGCGCTAACCACAACAAAACCGTGCTGTCCTTACCAATTGACCAAAGCATAGCCAAATTTTTAAATTCACGGTAAGCCTCGCGCAAAATATAAACACTTTGCGCTTCCAAGTTATCCAATTTTTGCATTGTAAATTTACTCATAGACTCACTATTTCTTTAATGGCGGCCGACGGGGATTATTGTGCAATCCGCATTCTTTTTGCTCTGGCAATTCCCACCACCAGCGTCCCGCTCGGATATCTTCACCGGGCTTGATCGCCCGCGTACAGGGCGCACAACCGATACTGACAAAACCTTTTTTATGCAACGGGTTCACATCAATATTATTATCTTTGATATATGCTTGAACTTCTGCAAGTGTCCAATCGACCAGCGGACTGATTTTAATTTTCTCATTACTGCTGTCCCACTCAAAAGTTTTGGTCTCACTGCGCGTCAACGATTGCTCGCGCCGCAGTCCCGAAATCCACGCATCCACATTTTTAAGCGCCCGCTTAAGCGGCTCAACTTTACGTATCCCGCAGCAAAGCTTGCGGTTTTCAATACTCTCATAAAAAAGGTTGATTCCTTTGTCCTGCACCATTTTTTCGACTGATGCGGCATCGGGAAAATAAATTTCAATTGACCGAGAATAGCGTTTTTCGGTTTTTGCAATAAGTTCATACGTCTCTGGAAAAAGCCGGCCTGTATCAAGAGTAAAAGTTTTAATTTCCGGCGCTGTCAAAGAAATCATGTGCGTCAGAATTTGATCTTCTTCTCCAAAACTCGAAGCAAAAGTTAAACGCTTACCAAATTCCTCATAGGCTAAACGGACGATCTCTTGCGCCGATAAATTTTTGGCTTTTTCGTTTAATTCTTTAATTTTATCATCTTTGTTCATAATCGATTTTTCCGAATGAACTTTTATTTTCCCGTAAAACCTGGCAAAGTCAATACAAATTATTTAAGGGGATTTCCGGCTAATAGCTCGACAATTTTAGCGGTTCCGGAGGACAATGGATAATTCTTTAGGTCACTTATTTTCAACCACTTATGTGTTGAATCCTCTGCTGGCATCCTCTGGGGTTGACAGAGCCAAACCGACAAATTCGCTTTAAACTGTGTATAATATTGGACCACATTGGGCAACTTTTTTTCTAGGCAAACGTCGATCCCAAGCTCTTCTTTGACTTCACGCAAAAGCGCTTGTTCTGCGGTCTCGTGTTTTTCAATTTTCCCCCCCGGGAACTCCCATAAATCTTTAAAAAGTCCCTTGGCAAGTCGCTTTTGCATAAAATATTTATCATCGTGTTTAATGACCGCAATCGCCGCAGAAATATTTTTGATGATTAATTTTTTAGGTTCCGGAATAATATCAACAACTCCGTCTTTGTAAGCTAAACACGACTTGCGCAGCGGACAGATCAGGCAAGACGGATTTTTGCTGCGGCAAACCAAGGCGCCTAATTCCATCAGCGCTTGATTAAAAATGCGGTTATTTTTTAGGGGCATTACGGAAAGTAAAAATTTCAAGATTTTTCCATCATGCGCTGTGTCTGCCTTGCCTTTGATCTTAAGTTGTCGCATCAGCACACGCCTGACATTCGCGTCAATTATCGGTTCTCTCTGGTCAAAGGCAATGCTTAAAACCGCCCCCGTCGTATAAGGCCCTAGCCCCGGTAAGCGGCGCAAAATATCCTTTTGACTTGGAAAAACTCCTTTTAACTCTTGGGCGACGATTTTTGCGGTAGAATGAATATTGCGCGCCCGCGAATAATAGCCTAAACCCTGCCAAGCTTTAAGAATATTTTGCTCGGATGAAAGAGCGACACTTTCAATGTTGGGAAACTTTTCAATCCAACGCAAATAATACGGGATGACCGCATTAACGGTTGTTTGTTGCAGCATGACCTCTGAAATCCAAATTTTATACGGGTCGCTGGTCTTGCGCCAAGGCAAATCGCGCGCACTAAGCCGATACCAGCCCATCAGAGCTTTGGCAAACGTATGAATCTTAGTTGTCATTGGAAAAACTCAAATAAGGTTCCAGCATCTTAGCAAACAAAAGAGGAATCTCTGGATGTTGGCCAACAGGTCTGGTCATGTGAATTTTAATATGCGGAAACTTTAAGCGGGCTTGCTGTAAAATTTTGGGGATGTCGGTATCAACATGCCGGCCGGCATTTAGAAAATTTAACAGAATAATAATTTCGCAAGCGCCTCTCTGGACGCAAGAGTCAATCGCCTGCGGTATCGAGGGACTTTCAATCTCCAAAAAACCATATTCGATGAGTGTTTCTTTATATAAAATCTTTAATTTTTCGATGAGGCCACAAACTTCATTTTTGGTTTCGGCAAGCCGACTGCCATGCGAAATAAGGATAACAGCTTTCATGGCTTTACCAAATACAGCGGATACGCTGAATTTTTGACCCGCAGCTCTTGCCCAAAGGCAAATGGAAGACTGTTATGCGAACCATCAAAATAAACAATACCTTGCGGCATCAACGATGTGATCTTTAAGGAGGATTTTTCGGTAAAAATCCCGCTGCGAAAAGTAATTTTACGGGTTTTGCCGCAATACGGTTCGCGGACAACAAATTGCAATTTAGTACTTTTTTCATCCAAAACTACTCCTCCGGCCGAACGAATAGCTCCGGTTGAACCCGCTGCCGTTGACACCCAAATTCCAGAACTTCTCTGCTCCTCACCTTTAGATTTA
This sequence comes from Candidatus Omnitrophota bacterium, assembly GCA_041907165.1. GTDB lineage: Bacteria > Omnitrophota > Gorgyraeia > Zapsychrales > JANLHA01 > JADLGJ01. Next base: position 3,762 of record JAYRHV010000206.1, read on the forward strand.
AACTCCAAAAAATAACGACTCATCGCCGCAGGGTTGCTATGACAAATTAAAATATCATTAAGAACCGTCCTCGATTGTTTGCTTTTTGACAAAACAACCTGCATCCGATTAAGTGGACAAATATTTGCCTTACCGTTGATCAAACTAAATATAATATGGGAAAAGTTACTGCTATTTGCACAGCAAAAACGACCAACGCTCCACTTTGGGTCTGAATTGATGCCCAACATCAGCTGGGACGTTACAGCAGAAGCAGCCTCTAAAAATGTTCCATCTCCCCCAATGGTAAGGATAAGATCAAATTTAGAAAAATCTTTCGTGCGGCCTCGCTGCATTTTTTGATATTTTAGGCCATGTTTTTTAAGAAAAGCTTCCACTTTTGTCAACGTCTGATAATGCTCCAAATGCGTATTGATAAAACGCTTTTCAATGGCATCTGTTTTGCGAACAGCCTTAGATTTTGCACTGCCATTTAAGAAAAAATGTTTGTAAGTGCTTTGTTTATAAAGAATAAGAATTCTGGGGGTTTTCATATTATTTGATTGGTAAAAAATTGATATTTTCTCTCAGCTCTTTGATTGATGAAAAGACTTGATCCGCTTGGCTTAAATATTCCTGGGGCAGCGAAGTGGCAATCGCTAAACAACGCAAACCCGCCGCCTTGGCTGAGGCAATACCAAAAGGCGCATTTTCGATAACCACAGCATCCTTGGCTTTTAGTTCTAATTTTTTTAAGGCTAACAAGTATGGCTCCGGCGATGGCTTACCGTAAACAACATCATCCCCGGTAACGACGATATTAAACAAGTTATAAATGTCCTTGGGCAATATCCGCAACAGCTCATGTCTCGCGGTTCCTGTAACAATTGCAAGAATAAAACCTCTCTTATGCAAATGTTTCAAAAGACTTCGTGTCCCGACGATAAAA
>JAYRHV010000207.1:0-2576 GCA_041907165.1 Candidatus Omnitrophota bacterium
AAAGATTTTGATTGGGAATTTGTCGGCTTTGTGACTTTTCACTTAGATTGGAGTAAACCCTTAAGCTCAATGAACGGTTCCCGGTAGATGTCCCGCCTAACGGCGGGAGAAAATCGGGACTGCGTTCAATTCGCTTTCGGGTTTCTCCAATCTAAGTCATTTAAGATTAGAAAGGATTCTGCGATGGCTTTAAACATTAAAGTGAATTTGCGTGAGCATGGTTATAAGATTATCATCGGGCAGAATATTTTATCTGATCTTGGCCTTGAACTTAAAAGTTTGAATTTAAGCGGCGAAGCTTTGGTGATAACGCATCCGTTTCTTAAAAAACTTTATGGAAAAGTTTTGGAAAGAAGTTTGGCAGCCCAAGGTTTTGGCGTGAAGTTTTTTGAAGTGCCCGAGGGGGAAAACAGCAAATCGGCCAAAACCTATATCCAGCTTTTGGAAAAAATTGCTCGGCATGATGTGAATAAAAATATTTTTATTATTGCTTTAGGCGGGGGGGTTGTCGGAGACTTGTCTGGTTTTGTGGCCGCAACATATCGGCGCGGGGTGCCTTTTGTGCAGGTCCCTACAACACTGCTGGCACAAATCGATTCGGCCATCGGCGGCAAAACAGCCATTGACTTGCCAGTCGGAAAGAATTTAGTCGGCGCGTTCTATCAGCCTAAGTTGGTTTTTAGTGATGTGGCTCTGTTAGCTACGCTGGAAAAGCGCCAAATTTGCAACGGCTTAAGCGAAGCGGTCAAATACGGTGTCATTGCCGACCGCAGGCTTTTTGATTATATCAGCCGCAATGTGTCTAAACTTTTAAATTCGGATGCGAAAGTTTTGGAGGAAATTGTCTATCAGTGCAGCCGTATCAAGGCCAAGGTCGTCGAGCAGGATGAAAAAGAGACTAGGGGCTTGCGCACGATCCTCAATTTTGGGCACACCGTCGGACACGCGATTGAAGCCGCGGGGAAGTTTCGCATTTATCAGCATGGAGAGGCGGTAGCACTGGGGATGCGTGTGGCGGCTGAACTTTCGGTGCGTTTAAAATTTTTGACAGCCAAGGAAGAGTCGATTTTAGGCAGTGTCCTTAACGATATCGGTTTACCCGAAAAAATAACCGGCGTTCGTTTGTCGGAAATTTTAAAGCATATGGCCCACGACAAAAAATTCAAGTCCGGAAACCTTCGTTTTGTGCTCGCCACAGGCTTAGGCAGTGTCAAAGTCGTCGACGGAATTTCTCTCTCGGACATCAAATTCGCAATAAAAAGTTATTTATAGCAAATAGTAACTCGCAAGGACGCAAACATGTCCCGTGCTCAAACAGTGTCTCGCGCCAAAACTAAAATTTAGAGCTACACGAAAAAAACATCGGCGCTCGCCAAACTCGCTTAGGGACACATTTGCATCCTTGCGAGAGATGTGTGTTAACTATTCTGGGCGCAGGACTTTGATTGTTCGTGCTTGGCCTTTTTGCAGGATTTCAATGCTGTCGGTCGTGATTTTTGTGATTTTTGCCCCTTGCACCATTTCCCCTGTTTCATAAAATTCATTATTGATCAGTGCAAAACTTTTTTTGTCCATCTCGACGATACCTGAGAGGATAATCTCTCCTTTTTGGGGCTGGGGAGGTTTGAGGGTTTTGACAACTGCGATGGGCACGGGCAAAGGTGTAATTGTCGAACTGGCAATTGTAAGTTTTGTATCGTGGAATTTTGTCGCTGCGATTTCATTGACCCGATGTACGTATTGATAAAGGTTATAGAATGTTGCCAGACAGAGAATCAAAATGATACAGGACCAAAACACGCTGTTGTTGGCCGACGGATTCTCTGTGGTTAATGGCGCTTTAGAGATGTGGATCTTATTTTCAGGCTGACTTAATTGGGCTTTTTTCAGCGCTTCGTGAATGATGCTCATGGTAAGGGCTGACCTCGTTAACGGCTTTTAAAGTGATTTCTTCGTCGATGATGGCAGTCCCTTTGACATAGCCTAAGAGAAGGGCTCTGTCGCAGAGGATATTGATCAGTCGCGGCGTGCCTTGAGAGTGGCCAAAAATAATTTCGACCGCACGGTCGGTAAAATGCGCGGCAAGCTGGTTAGGCGAAATTTTTGCCTCTGGTGCAAGGCCTCCCGCGATTTTGATTCGATGCGTGATATAATCTAAGACCTCGTTTTTGTTTAAAGGCAAGATATGATAACGCACAGCCACACGCTGGGTCAATTGGCGCAAAGAGGGGAGTTTGAGTTTCTCTTGCAGCTCAGGTTGCCCGACGAGAATTATTTGCAGCAATTTTTCTTTTTCAGTTTCCAGATTTGACAAAAGCCGAATTTGTTCGAGCTGATTGATTTTAAGATTTTGCGCTTCATCGATAATCAAAACCACATTGTTGCCTAAAGTCGCTTGCTCAATTAAGAAATTATTAAGAGCAGAAATAAGCGCCAGCTTGCTGCGAAAATTTCCCTCAATGGCTAAATCTTTGACGATAAATTGTAAAAGTTGAATTTCTGAAAAATATGGGTTTAAGACTAAGGCGGTTTTGACATTGCTTTTAAGCCGGCCAAGCAGGGTGCGGCAGATTGTG
>JAYRHV010000208.1:0-4688 GCA_041907165.1 Candidatus Omnitrophota bacterium
AGGACACCCAAAATGAAAACAAATTTCTTGATCATAACGAATCCCTCCTCGATTCTGTAGCTCTAAACTTTTAAATAATTTATTTTTAAACAATCGGCCAAGAGATCAAAAACAATTAAGCATTTCCACCAAACAGCTGATGCTTAACTGTTACAACACCTCCCCTCATTGTCGTAAAGTTTTATAAATATTTTTTTAGAAAAATAACAGAAACTCAAATTTTGTGCAGTCATTTCAAAGAACATTTAATAATTTTTATATTACACCATTACGGCTTAGATTTCCACATTTCCTTATAAACATCATACGCCTTGCGGGGTTGGCGCAAAAAAGGGCTGTGCTTTCCCTTGCCTTGGCCATTGAGCCCAAACCATTCTTCAAAATAATATCCGCCGGCAAAAGGCCCGATCGCCTCGGAATTTTTGTCATGATAAAACGGCTCATAATTTTTCCACCACTCATCAAGCCATTCGAAGGCAACGCCGCCTAAAGCGTTTCCAACACCGTCGGGTTGTCCGGCCATATTCGCCTCGATATCTAGCCAATTTCCCCGATGATAATTGGCTTGTTCAATTTCATTCTCTTCTGTCGTCAAAAATTTTGCATAAGCGGGAGCGCCGTATTCTGTAATCATCGCTGGCCGATCCGTCGCACCGGCAACCTGTTCCCAAAAAGATCCAAAACCATAGTCCCCACGATAAACATTTGCACCAACGATGTCCACCTCAGGAGCATTCTTTGCAAAAATATCTAAAAAGAGCGTATCGCCATTGCAGATAGCAACAGGATGATCCGGGTCAAGTTCATGAATCATCTTCGCAACATTATTGATAAATTGATAGTAAGCCAGCGGGTCTTTATCAGCATTGTTTGCCCCGCCATAATTGTTCTCATTGCCCAAAACCCACATCAAAATATACGGCTCATCTTTTAAATCCAAAACCATCTCTTTGACAGATTTCATCATGTTTTCCTGATGAACAGGGTTTCTATAGTCTGCCCCTTCAAACCACGTCGCTCCCGAGCCATGCGCATACTTTCCCACAAAGTTGCCCATCATCACCTTAAAGCCATACTCTTTATACATTTTGCGCAAAACTTCCTTTTCCGGCTTAAAAGGCTGATAATATTCACGCAAGGTATTAACACCCATGTCTTTCATCAATTTAAAATCCCCGACCGTCGGTTCATCAGGGTCCTGAATATCATTGCGGTTTTTATCGACCCATGCTTCATAAGGCCCGTCTAAAATCCCGTTATTATTGCTGTCCTCTTTCATCCAGCTGACTAATGTGCCTTTTTGCGGACTTTGGCCGATCTTGGTTGGCGTATAGGTCACACCCTTGATGATAAAAGGCTTACCGTCAACAAACATACGCCAATGATTATTTTCATACTGTTTAAGGACAACCTTCCCATGACCGCGGGTGGTTTTGACTTTTCCCAGTAAAGCCCCTTTTTTCCCAAAGGTCAGCTTGTCTTTGAAATGGTCCACTGTTCCTTTTTCCTTAATAATCCCCGGCCATGTGGTAACAACGTCATTGCTTACATCATTATCAAAACCATTGGCCACTTCAATTTTCATCCACAAAGCGCTCAGATTAAGTTCCGGATGGATACGAATAATGTGTTGGATTTTAGAAACCGCTGCTTGCGCCGGATACCACGGTGTTTGCCAATAAGTCCATGAAATCGTCGTAGGGAAATGAACGATTAAAGCATGATACGCTTTTAAAGCCTCGTAATACATTTTAGCTTTTTCAAAGACCATGCCCTGATAGTACAAACGAATACCCGTCGGTTCAGGGGCGTTGGTCCATTTAAAATAGGCAGCTTCCAGATCACTTGTCTTAAGTGCATCCCAATGGCTGATCTCAAGCCGTCCTTCTTGTTTGGCTTTCAAATACTGCGGGGATTTATAAATGTTCGTCGTATTAGAAGGATAAATCCCATACCCAACAGCAGCAGCCAACTCTTTAGGATTTTTAACGGCAAATTTATAATCTTTTGTCCCCACACCTTCAAATTGGCCGTAATTGCGATAGTCTACCACCTTTTCTGTCCCCGGATTAAACACCGGCGGGACTGTCTTAAGCCCCGGATGATCTTCGGCCTTTTCTTTTTCTTCAATTTTGCCCAGCATCACATCAATGCTCGCTTGGCTTTTTTCTGCAACAGACCAAAAAACACCGACGACGGGGTCCCAAGATTGGGCAAATTTGTAGTCCTCGATAATCTTCTGGAACTGGGCGACGGCTTCGTCTGTCCGGCCGTTGTTCATGAGCGCTTCGGCTTTGATAAACAAGATCGTCCCAACATCATTAAAGACAGCCACATCTGCTTCATGGCCGCGAAGCGGAAAATCTGTCAGCGTAGCTTCCTGCATTTTTGCTTGAGGATCATATTTTTCAAGACACTCGTTAACTAACTTAGTCAAAAGTCCCAAATCATTTTGCCCTGAAAGCTCCCATGCTTTCTTTACATATTCCGCTGAAGTCATTTCTTTTGATGTTACAGGGAGTTTTTCTTCAACAGGCAATACGGCATTGACCGCGTTTGACACAACTAAGGCCGTATTCTCTTGGGCAAGAAGATTAGTGCTTACGAAAATATCCAGCACAATAAAAGCGAGGAAAAACAAAAATTTCTTTTTGGAGGCTAATAAAATCATAATGTATTCTACCCTATAATTGCTCCGGAGGAAAGTCCTTTGATAATGTGCTTTTGCACCAGAATATAAACCAACAGAATCGGGACAACCGCAATCGTTAACCCCGCCATAACCAGATGGTCATCGACGCTGTGCGGCCCCTGAAATTCCATAAGCCCCCGCTGCAAGGGCATAAGTTGCTTATTATTCAACAGAAGCATTGCAAGAATATATTCATTCCAAACATTTAATGAATTAAAAATAACGACCACTCCAATTGCCGCAGATGCAAAGGGCATTGCGACATGGCGCCAAATCCCCCACTTAGAACAGCCATCGATACGCGCCGCATCTTCCAACTGGGGCGGCATTTTGTCAAAAAAAGTTTTCAAATACAAAATGCTCATCGAAAGCCCGATATTGATCAAACAAAAAATATATCCAATGCGCGTATTGACCAAATGCAGTTTATTCATAAGAACAACCAAAGGCACAAAGCTTCCCGGCAAAGGAATCATCATAGCGGCAACGAACATATAAAAAAAGAAATTTTTGCCCCAAAAATTCAAACGCGAAAACGCAAAAGCTGCCAGCGACGAGATCAACACAATACCGAAAACAACACAGACTGTGTAAACAATGCTGTTTAAAAAATACATCCCAAAATTCCCTTGGGTCCAAACGGTCCCAAAATTTTCAAAATGAAAAGGTGCTGGCAAAAGTCTCTTGTCAACAAAAACCGTTTCCCGGGTCATAAGCGAAGTGCGCAGCATCCAAAACAAAGGCAACAGACAAGCCAAAGTGGCCGTCATTAAAAACAGATGGACCCCTGCTGATTTGATGATACGAAGAATCCGATATTTATTAAAAGATTTCATTGCGTCTCTGGACTATTTTGCCTTAACCATCCAATCAGAAAATTTCTTAAGCACAAAAGCAACAAAAATAAGGATTATCCCGAAGCTTACCCCTTGTGCGCACGCATAGCCAAATTCTCCTGTTTTTATCATCGCAGAAAGAATTCTCGTTAAAGGAACGCTCGTGTGATCCGTCAATCCTTGAGAGACCATAGATAAAATGAGCACAAACGATTGCATAGCGCCTAAAATGGTCAGGACAATCACAACACTGATAACCGGCATCATCAAAGGGATCGTCACATGCCAAAACGTGCTCCATGCGCCTGCCCCATCGACTTCTGCCGCTTCATAAATTTCTGGCTCTATGGTTTGCAGCCCGGCCAAAAGCATGACAAAGCCCCAGCCAAACCCTTTCCAACTATGGACAATCGCAATACACGCAAGCGCGGTTGAAGGGTCCGAAAGCCAATTGTGGACTAAATGATTAAGCCCCAGAGCGCTTAAACAATAGTTCAAAAGTCCGACATGCTCATTAGCCTGCATATCGGCATTTAATATCCATTTCCACACAAATCCGACGACAACTTCAGAAAGAATCGGAGGAATAAAAAACACGACCCGATAAAATCCTTTGAGGTGGATCTTGCGGTTACATGCTAAGGCCAGCGCAAAAGCCAAAACATTTTGAAAGGTCAGCGCAATCAAAGTAATAAATGCCGCATTGCCCATCGACTGCCACCAACGCTCATCCTGCAAAAGCATTTTAAAATTATCCAACCCCACAAAAGTCTTTGCGGCGCTTATGCCGTTCCAGTCGTAAAGAGAAAGATTAAAAATTGAATAAAACGGATAAACATAAAAGACCCCAAAAATCGCAACCGCAGGAAGAATAAAAAGAAAATCCCCAAAATAATCTTTTAGCGCTACAAACGAAAACGGTTTTACTGTTATTTGAGTCGTCAAGTAAACCTCGTTATTTTCTTGTCTTGTGTTTTTCCATCTGACGTACTTTGACCTTTTGCACTTCTTCGGCAACTTGCTTAGGTGTTCTTTCCCCAATAATGATCTGCTGCAAGCCCCGGTCAAAAGCTTCAAGCACCAAGACGTCTTCATAAAACGGCCATATCGTCGGATGAATGGTCGCATCCATCATCCTAGCAAAGTCGCTTAAAATAGGG
>JAYRHV010000209.1:0-4356 GCA_041907165.1 Candidatus Omnitrophota bacterium
ACTTATGTTTCTGGACCGCGTTTTTGAGCGCTTGCGTTTTTAAACTGTCGCAGCATTCGAATTTTCCTTTTGTCGGGCCCATCCCGTCGGCTAAAGCGACATCATTTTTTTCAACCAGCAGATGTAATTTCCATTCTTGGGCATATTTTTCACGGAAAGCGTAAATTTCGTTAAATTTATAGCTGGTATCGATATGCAAGATGGGAAAGGGGATTTTTCCAAAAAAGGCTTTGCGGCAAAGCCACAACAGCGTCGTCGAGTCTTTGCCGATGGACCACAAAAGCGCCATATTGCGAAAACGGCTGTAAGCCTCGCGGATAATGTAGATGGAATTGTTTTCAAGCTTCTTGAGCAATGTCATGGCAGATAGTTTTGATTCACTTTAGAATAGGCGAAAAGGTTTACATGTTCAACAAAAATATCAAAAGTGATCAAGTTCTTGAGATTTTTACCAGACAAACTCTTGATTTTTAAGCCGTTTATGTTTATGATTAAATTAACTTAAAGAAACGTTTTTGTTCTTATAAAATTTTAGGCTGGTTTCGTTCAGTCTATAAGGAGGCCATATGAAAAAAATATTGTCAGCGTTATTTAATCACAGCGGGGCTGTTGGTATGGCCAAGGTCAGCAAAGAGGAATTGCTCAAGGATCCCCGCGTCATCGAAGAGATCAAGCGCCACTTATGGATTGAAAGTGAAAAAGCCGGTTACGACATTGGTTTTGAAAAAGCGGCTGAAGATTGGGTTGCCAAATTTTCTGCTGGCTGGGTCAAGCACTATATGGCTGATAAAAACAACAAACCCTCCGTTGGTAAAAAATCTATAAAATAATTTTCTTTTTAGAAGGCCACCGTTTCTTTCGACGGTGGCCTTCTTTGCTTGCGGCACCATAAGCACTATATATGCGTACAAATACGTATTTACGCACAATATATTGTGTGTAAGATGTTGATACAAATTTCAGTATACATCAATTACCGGTCTTTGACAGGAGGTTATTGCGATGGGTCCCGTACAAACAATGATTAAAATTATTAAACGAAACGGCAAACAGGAAGAATTTAATTCACAAAAAATTAAAATAGCCATCGGCAAAGCAGCAGAGGCAACCGGTGAATTTGCAGAAGATGTTTCCCAAAATTTGACCATGCGTGTGGTTAATATTATTCATCAACTCTACACCGATCAAACGCCCAGCGTCGAAAATATACAGGACATTGTCGAAGAAGTGCTGTTGACTTCTCCTTATAAAAAGACGGCCAAAGCCTATATTATTTACCGGGACCAGCATGCGAAGTTGCGCGAGTTGACGCTCAAAAATAATGTTGAATTGGTTGATAAATATCTGGGGCAGACGGATTGGAAAGTCAATGAAAACAGCAACATGGCTTATTCTTTGCAAGGATTAAACAATTATATCTCGACAGAAATCACAAAAACGTACTGGTTAAATAAAATTTATACCCCCCAGATAAAAGAAGCGCATAAAAGCGGGGATTTGCATATCCATGATTTGGGGTTGCTGAGTGTTTATTGTGTCGGATGGGATTTGCAGGATCTATTGAAAGAAGGCTTTAAGGGTGCGTCAGGCAAAATGGAATCTGCGCCGGCCAAACACCTGCGCAGTGCCTTAGGACAGATTGTCAATTTTTTCTATACTTTGCAAGGTGAGGCCGCTGGCGCTCAGGCGTTTTCAAATTTTGATACACTCTTAGCCCCGTTTGTCCGTTTTGACAAAATGGAATACAAAGATGTTAAACAGGCGCTGCAGGAATTTATTTTTAACGTCAATGTGCCCACGCGGGTCGGTTTTCAAACTCCGTTTACCAATCTGACGCTTGATCTTAACGTCCCGTCGTATTATCGTGACCAACCGGTTATTTTAGGCGGCGTGCCCCAAGAATGCACCTATGGCGAGTTCCAAAAAGAAATGGATCTTTTTAATCGCGCCTTTTTGGAAGTGATGCTCGAGGGCGATGCCAAGGGGCGCGTCTTTACTTTTCCGATTCCGACCTACAATATCACCAAAGACTTTGACTGGGACAATCCCAATATTGACCTTCTCTGGAAAATTACCGCAAAATACGGTGTCCCTTATTTTGCGAATTTTGTCAATTCTGACATGAGCCCGGAAGATGCGCGCAGCATGTGCTGCCGTTTGCGTATTGATAATCGCGAACTTCGTACCCGCGGGGGCGGGCTTTTTGGCGCCTCGCCTTTGACAGGCTCGGCCGGTGTCGTGACAGTCAACATGGCGCGTTTAGGATACCTTGCCGAAAGCCAAGAAGATTTTATCGCTCGGTTGGATAAGCTTATGCTTTTGGCCAAGAGCAGTTTGGAAATCAAACGAAAAGTCCTCGAGGAATTTACCGAAAATGGGTTGTATCCATACGCGCGGTTTTATCTGCGCAATATTAAACAACGCTTCGGTGAATATTGGAAAAATCATTTTTCGACCATTGGCTTAGTTGGCATGAATGAAGCGTGCCTTAATCTTTTGGGACAGCCTCTGGCCCATTTGGAGGGCCAAAAGTTTAGCCAGCGGATTTTAGACCATATGCGTAATAAGTTGATTGATTTTCAAAAAGAAACCGGCGATTATTATAATCTGGAAGCGACTCCTGCCGAGGGGGTCTCGTATCGGATGGCGCGGATTGACAAAGCAACTTTCCCTGACATTATATGTGCCAATGAAGAATTGTACCGCCAAGGGCATGAGCCATTTTATACCAATTCGACTCATCTGGCGGTCAATTATTCGGACGATGTTTTTGAAGTGCTGGATATTCAAGACCATTTGCAGGTAAAATACACCGGCGGCACGGTGCTGCATCTTTTTGTCGGCGAGCGCATCGAAAACACGAGCGCTTTAAAAGAATTGGTCCGGACGGTCTGCGAAAAATATCGGTTACCGTATTTTACGATTACACCGACTTTTAGCATCTGCCCGAACTGCGGTTATGTGGCCGGGGAGCATAAGTTTTGTATCAAGTGTGAAAGCGAATGCGAAGTGTATTCCCGCGTCGTCGGATATTTGCGGCCGGTCAAGCAGTGGAACAACGGCAAAAAAGAAGAGTTTGTTAATCGCAAGATGTATCGGGTATGCAAATCGGCGGCTTAATTAAATTGTCTTTGGTCGATTATCCGGGCAAGACTGCCGCGGTTATTTTTACACAAGGCTGTAATTTTCGCTGCCCGTATTGTTATAACAAAGAGTTGGTAATCCCTGAGTGTTTTCAACCGCCCATTGCGCAGCAGGAAGTTTTAAGTTTTTTGGCCAACCGCAAAGGTTTGCTTGGCGGGGTTGTGATCAGCGGGGGAGAACCAACTTTGCAAAAAGACTTGCTGGACTTTATCCGTCTTGTCAAGCCGTTAGGCTTTAGTATCAAACTCGATACCAACGGCAGCCGGCCGGATATTTTGCAAAAAGTGATCGATGAACATTTGGTCGATTTTATTGCGATGGATGTGAAAGCGCCTTTGGAAATTTATAGTAAGTTGGCGGGAGTAGATGTTGATACGGCTTTGATTCAAAAAAGCATTGCGATGATCAAAAATTCGGGGATTGAACACCAATTTCGAACGACTTTGGTCAGGCCACTGTTGGGTGTTGAGGATATGCCGCAACTTTCCGCGCTTGTAAGCGGTACCAAAGGTTATGTTTTGCAAAACTTTAGCGCAAAAGAGAGTATTTTAGATCCAACACTTCTCTTGTACGGTGCTTTTGGAGAAAATGAGGTTGAAAATTTAAGAAAAAAGTGGGAAATTGTGAGTGTATAAAGCCAAGTCGATTACCTTGACAAGGGCACGCTTTTCCAATATATTATCCAAAATAGCCTTATGATCCCGAAAGCTTTTCGGGATTTTTTTTAACAAAACAAAGGGTGAGTTATGTTTAATTCGATCGCGGAAATTCTCAAGGATTTGCAGGCTGGCAAAATGGTTGTGGTCATGGATGACGAAGGCCGTGAAAACGAAGGCGACCTTTTGGTCGCGGCCGAGTTTGTGACGCCGGAGATTATCAATTTTATGGCCAAAAATGCGCGCGGTTTAATTTGCGTCCCGATGGAAGAAAGCCGTTTAGGCGAGCTGGGACTTTTTCCCATGAAAGACCTTTTTGCCGGACAAAGCGCCCATAAGCTTAGCAACACCGGATGGACGGTTTCGGTCGATGCCGCTCACGGGATTACGACGGGGATTTCCGCTTTTGACCGCGCTTTTACGGTCAAGGTGCTTATCGACCCAAAATCTAAACCCATTGATTTAGAAGCCCCGGGCCATTTGTTTCCTCTGCGCGCTAAAAAAGGCGGTGTGCTTGTTCGTGCAGGACACACCGAAGCGTCGGTTGACTTGATGA
>JAYRHV010000210.1:0-5157 GCA_041907165.1 Candidatus Omnitrophota bacterium
ACCATGGCCTCAGCGATTGAGGCGCTCGGCATGAGCCTGCCAAACAGTTCCATGCAAGCGGCAATTTCACAAGAAAAAGAAGAAGATTGCCGCAATGCGGGAAAAGCGGTTTTGAACTTGATCAAATTAGGCATTAAACCCAAAGATATTTTGACACGCAAAGCTTTCGAAAACGCGATCGCTGTCGTTGTAGCTTTGGGCGGATCGACCAATGCGGTCCTGCATCTTTTAGCAATCGCGCACGCGGCCAATGTCAAGTTAACGATCGACGATTTTACGCGTATTGGAAAAAAGGTCCCTGTTTTGGCAGATCTTAAGCCCAGCGGAAAATTTGTCACCGCCGAATTAGTCAATATTGGTGGGATTACACCTTTAATGCGAATGCTTTTGGACGCCGGGCTTTTGCATGGGGATTGTCTGACCGTCACCGGCAAGACTTTGGCCGAGAATCTTAAAGACGTCAAGCCTTATCCCGACGTGCAGAAGATCATTTATCCTTTAGACAATCCGATTAAGAAAAACAGCCATTTGGTCATTCTTTATGGAAATTTAGCGCAACAAGGCGCGGTGGCTAAGATCAGCGGCAAGGAAGGTTTAAGTTTTACAGGAACAGCTCGAGTGTTTGAAAGCGAAGAAGCCGCGCTCAAAAAAATTCTTGATGGAACAATTAAAAAAGGCGATGTTATTGTCATCCGTTACGAAGGCCCTCGCGGGGGACCGGGCATGCGCGAGATGTTATCTCCCACCTCGGCGGTCATGGGCAAAGGCTTAGGAAAAGACGTCGCTCTTATTACCGACGGACGTTTTTCCGGCGGCAGCCACGGGTTTGTCGTCGGACATATTACGCCCGAAGCCTATGTCGGTGGTCTTTTAGCCGTTGTCAAAAACGGGGACAAAATCACCATTGATGCGCTTAAACAAGAACTGAATCTTGAAGTTTCAGCGGCGGAAATCAACAAACGTTTAAAACAATGGAAACAACCTAAACCCCGCTATACGCGCGGTGTTTTGAGCAAATATCAAAAAGTTGTTTCCTCTGCTTCTCTGGGTGCCGTAACAGATTAAAGTGATGCTGGTGGCTCAAAGTTTGAAATTTTTCCAACGTCCAGCGACCAGCGTCCAAAGTTTTTTATTTTTTGCTTTTAACTTATAGTTTTTAACCCTACACTACTCACATGGCTGGAAATTCTTTTGGACAATTATTTCGTATCACCACATTCGGCGAAAGCCATGGCGTTGGTTTAGGCGTTGTGATTGACGGAGTGCCGCCGAATATTGCTTTAAGTCAAACCGACATCCAAGTTGACCTCGACCGCCGCCGGCCCGGCCAAAGTAAAATTACAACCCAAAGGCAAGAGAGCGACACCGCAGAGATTCTCTCGGGAGTTTTTGAAGGAAAGACAACCGGTGCGCCTTTGGCTATTCTTATTCGTAACAGCAATCAACGGCCGCAAGATTATGCTGACATCAAAGATGTGTTTCGTCCCGGCCATGCCGATTATACTTTTTTAAAAAAATTCGGGATCCGTGATTATCGCGGCGGGGGACGCGCGTCAGGCCGTGAAACAGCCAGCCGTGTGGCCGCCGGTGCCGTTGCCAAAAAAATTCTAGCCCAAGCCGGCATTAAAGTGATTGCCTACACACTTTCCGTCGGGCACATCATGGCCAAGAAAATTCATTTTGAAGACATCGAAAAAAATATTGTCCGCGCCCCAGACTGTCAAGCCGCCGAGCTTATGATTGACGAGATCGAAAAAGCACGTAAAAATCTTGATTCCGTCGGTGGGATTGTCGAGGCGGTTGTCCAAGGGGCTCCGGCTGGACTGGGTGATCCGGTGTTTGATAAATTAACAGCCAAGCTTTCGCACGCTCTTTTGTCTATTGGGACAATCCGCGGCATAGAATTTGGCGAAGGCTTTGGCGCAACGACGATGAGAGCTTCAGAACATAATGACCCGTTTATCGTCAAAGGAAAACAGGTCCATACAAAAACCAATCATGCCGGCGGCATTTTAGGCGGGATTTCGACAGGGGAAGACATCGTTTTGCGCGTTGCAGTCAAGCCGCCATCGTCCATTGCGCAAGAACAGGATACGATAAACACAGATTTAAAAGCGGTCAAAATACAGGTCAAAGGACGACACGATCCTTGCATTTGTCCGCGGGTGGTACCGGTTGTCGAAGCGATGATTGCCGTCACGTTGGCCGATTGTTTGTTGATACAAAAAAGCGTATAAGTACGAAAATGTTCTCTCCCAAAGTAATTCTTATCACCGGTTGTTCCAGCGGTTTTGGTTTACGAACAGCCATACGGCTTGCCAAAAGCGGACACTCTGTCGTTGCGACAATGCGCGATCTTTCGCGCAGCGGAACACTCCTCGACGAAGTCAAAAACGCGAAAAAAGAAATCGACCTTTTTCAAATGGATGTGACCAACAAAAAGTCCATTAAGGACGTCGTGCGCCTCGTCGCTGCCAAGCACGGGTACATTGATGTATTGGTCAATAATGCCGGTTATGGGATTGGCGGATTTTTTGAAGATTTGACCGACGAGGAAATCCGGGCACAAATGGAAACAAATTTCTTTGGCGTCCAAAATGTGACCCGCGAGGTCATCCCGTGCATGCGCCAACGCAGAAGTGGAAAAATTATTAATATTTCCAGTATCGCCGGTTTGTCGGCATCGCCAAGTTTTGGCGCGTATAATGCCAGCAAATGGGCGCTGGAAGGTTTTTCCGAAAGTCTTTACCACGAGATGAAAATCTGGCGCATTAATGTTGCGCTGATTGAACCGGGAACGTACAAAACAAAAATCTTTTATGAAAACGCCCGTTACGCCAAAAACTTTACAAATCCAGACAGCCCGTACTATTCGATTTCCCAGTTTTTGGAAAAGAAAGTTAAAAATTACGTCGATGGTTGCGACAAAAACCTCGAAGATGTTCCCAAGCTCGTCGAGAAACTGATCAACTCGAAAAATCCACCCTTTAGAAATATTCCCGACCTTGAGACAAAAATCCTTTATCGATTGCGGCGAATGCTGCCATTTGATCTTTACAGCAAAATGATCTTCAAAATGCTTTTCTTCGGCTGTCCTCTTCCCAAGAGGAATTAAATTTTATAATCTTTACAAAATTCTTATGAAATTTTTGAACGGGTGACCCGCAGGCGGGTTCCCTGCCGCCCGCAAGTCATGAGGACGGCAGGGTGCCGCAGGGGCAGGACCCGTAACTGTTTACTGGTAGAAATTTTAAATATGACTTTTACCCCATTCGTTCGGTTAGAAAATGTTCGAGATTTTTTGCCTGCAGGTAAGGGTTGGTCTTTTTTTGTTCGTCCAAAGTCGCAAACGCAACCTCGCCGTAATTGTGTCCCGGATAAATAACCGTCGTATCGGGTAATTTCAAAATCACATTGGCCAAACTCGCATACATCGTACGGGCATTGCCGCCGGGAAGATCACAACGTCCGCAGCCGTCGATAAAAAGGGTATCGCCGCTGATAAGGACATCCTTATATTTAAAACATTGGCATCCGGGCGTATGCCCGGGGGTGTGCAAACATTCAAATTCTATATTGCCGATTTTTAATTTTTCGTGGTGATCAACTTTTATTAAATTTTTGCAATCCGGTGTATAAAATTGCGCTTCATGTTTTGAAAGATAGACGGGGACATCGTGCGTTAAGAGAAGAGCGTCCAAGCCTTGGACATGGTCCGGATGGCCGTGCGTTAAAAAGACCGCGACAATCTTATAGCCCTTTTCTTTAGCATTCTTTCGTAAAAAATTGACGTCCCAAGCCGGGTCAACGACAGCGATTTGACCACTCTTTGCATCGCCAAGAAAATAAATAAAATTATTCATCGGGCCGATTTCCATTTGCTCGAGGATAAGTTCTGGGTATTTCATATCTTTCTCCTTTTAATTTGTGTATTTTTATTATAAAATTAACCAATCTTTTTTCAAGGAATTAGATATTAAACCACAGGAGAAAATCATGGCCTTGCTCGAATCGATTTTGATTAAACTCGGCACACCCATACCGGAATTTCAATTAAAGGATCCTCATGGTAAATCTTATAAAAGCCCAGAACTTTTTGGCGAGAGGGGTTTGCTGGTTGTTTTCACCTGTAATCATTGCCCGTATGCAATCGCTGTTTGGCCGCGGGTTATTCGTTTGGCCAAATACGCGAAAGGCATGAGAATTAATACCGTCGCGATTAATCCCAACATTAATCCTGCTTTTCCCGACGATGCGCCTGATAAGATGATCGAAAAAATCAAAGAACTAGGCATCGAGTTCCCGTATCTCGTTGATGAAAATCAAACAACTGCCCGCGCCTTTAAGGCGCAATGCACGCCGGACATTTATCTTTTTAACAAGGACAAAAAGCTCGCCTATCACGGCCGTATTGACGACAATTGGCAGGACGAGAGCAAAATTACCCGCGAAGAACTTAAAGAGGCCATGAACAATATGGTGACCGGTCAACCTATTGATACGGTTCAACGCCCGACGATGGGATGTTCGATCAAATGGAATAATACTGTGTAATCTTTAAGATTGCCGCGTCGGCCTAAAGGCCTCTTGGCAATGACACATAAAAATAAAATTTGACATCACGTTTATTAATAGTAAGCGGTGTACTGTACAAAGGTGCAACAGAACCTTATGTCGTCTGATTCCAAAACTCAACATGACGAACATCCCGGTTGGCGTCGCCCGCGGGGAGCTCCGTCTTTGCGTGAAGTTTTTTCGTCTATTCATGTCTCGCCCAATGCGGTCTGGTGGCGAAAACTGCTGGCATTTTCTGGTCCCGGGCTTATGGTGGCCGTCGGATATATGGACCCGGGCAACTGGGCAACGGATTTGGCGGGCGGTGCAAAATTTGGCTACACATTACTATCCGTTATTTTAATTTCAAATTTGATGGCGATTTTGCTTCAGCATTTATCTCTCAAATTAGGGATAGTTACCAGCCGCGATTTAGCGCAAGCTTGTCGGGATCATTATTCAAGGACTGTCGTTTACTTTTTGTGGATCCTTTGTGAATTAGCGATTGCCGCCTGCGATTTGGCGGAAGTCATTGGTTCTGCCATTGCTTTGCATTTGCTTTTTGGGATTCCGATTCTCGTCGGGGTGATTTTGACAGCCGGC
>JAYRHV010000211.1:0-2713 GCA_041907165.1 Candidatus Omnitrophota bacterium
ACTCTCAGGCATCTGAGCAAGATTTGTCAATTGACCAGCGATTTGTTTTACGTTTTTTGAAAAATTATTATCAAGCAAAACATTGCACGCTAAAGTTGCGGCTTGTTTTGTCTTGCGAATTTCGATAAAGGGCAGAACAAAACGTCCACGGCCAAAACTTTTCCATTCGTCTGTTTGCTTTTTCTGCGGGTTAAAACAAAAACCTCCAAAATATTTCAAATCTAAAAAATCGTCTGAGAGTTTTGCGTTGATTTGGGATATTATTTTGTAGCCGGCATGTGTATCTTCCACAGTTAACAAATCCGCAGCACCGATACCGCCAACCATAAAATGTTTATCTCTGTCTTCCCAAAATATTTTAACATCTTGCTTTTGGACGGACAACCAAGCCAAAATGTCTAATTCATTTATTAAAACTTCGAGACGATACGCTTTGGGATGCGTGTTGTGTAAATATTTATCGGCCGGCAAACTCAACAGCTGCGAGGCAAGCTTTGTGAGCGCCTCTGTCAATGATAAACGTTTATCGGTTATGGTCGCGGGCATCAGATTTTTTCACCGACATAAATTGTTGCGACACCCAATAATAAGGGTGTCGCATAAGTATTTTTAAACCCGCACTGAGCCATCATGCGCAAAAAAACCTCCCCGTATGGGAATTTTTCAATTGTGCGGTTTAAGTACAGGTACGCTTTGAAATTTCCTGAAACTAACCCGCCAACAACCGGAACAAAACATTTTAAATAAAACAGATAGAGCATACGCATAAACAAATTTTGAGGTAGAGAAAATTCGAGAATAACGGCTCGTCCGCGGGTATTTAGAACGCGATAAATTTCTTTAAGGACGGCAATAGGGTTTTCGACATTTCGTATGCCAAAGGCCATCGTGGCTAGGTCAAACTCATTGTCTAAAAAAGACAGCTGTGCCGCATCTTGTCTTTGCAGTGTAATCCGGTCAGATAATTTGTGTTTATTGATTTTTTCTTTGCCAATCTTTAACATATTTTCAGAAAGGTCAATGCCAAAAGCACTGTTGATCTCAGGAGAATTTTCTGTAAGTGTCAGAACCACATCGGCAGTTCCCGTCGCTAAATCAAGCAGTTTAAGATTTTTGCCCTGCGGGATAAACCGCAATAGTTTATACCGCCAGCTTTTGTCTAACCCAAAAGAAAGGACCGCATTTAATAGATCATAGCGCCTGTAAATCGCGTCAAAAATTTTCCAAGACTGGGCTTTTGTATAAATCGGATCTTTAAGTCTTATCGTCATCATAAAGGGTATCGTAACATAATTGCCAAAAGTTGGCAAACCGCCTAAGGGCTTTAGAGGGGGTGTTGGTGCAGATATTTTTCGGCGTCCAGCGCGGCCATACAACCGCTTGCGGCTGCTGTGATCGCTTGGCGATAGATTTTGTCTTGAACATCGCCGCAGGCAAAAACACCTTCGACATTAGTCAGCGTTGTCCCGGCAATTGTTTTTATATATTTGGCATCGTCGAGCCCAATTTGGCCGCCTAAAAATTCAGTATTGGGCAAATGCCCAATGGCATAAAAAAGCCCACCCGTAGGTAGAATCGACTCGTCTTTTGTTATGACATTTTGCAGTTTAACGCCTTCAAATTTTTTATCGCCGACGACGGCAAGGAGAACCGTGTTCCAAATTATTTTGATTTTGGGATTGTTAAAAAGACGCTCTTGCATGGCTTTGGAGGCGCGCAGCGTATCCCGACGGTGCACGAGATAAACTTTGCTGGCAAATTTTGTTAAAAAACTCGCCTCCTCGGCGGCCGTATCGCCGCCGCCTATGACAACCAGTTCTTTATTGCGAAAAAACGGTAAAGCGCCATCACACACAGCACAGGCAGATATCCCCTTTTGCCAAAATAAATCTTCGCCGGGAACATGCATTCGTTTGGCCGTGGCTCCAGTGGCAATAATAAGCGCCTGAGATTCATAGGTTTGACCGTCGGAAAAAATTTGGAAAGGACGCTTTGAAAGGTCAACTTTTTCAACGGTTTGAGTTTTGATAAGAGTCCCATGCTTGACCGATTGCTCGCGCATACGATCCATCAGCTCTGGGCCGCTTATCCCTTGAGGAAATCCGGGAAAATTTTCAACTTCGGTCGTCGTTGTCAACTGTCCGCCGGCGGCCACCCCGCCTGCCATCAGTCCCTCAAACAAAACCGGATCAAGGCTTGCACGGCTGGCATAAATCGCCGCGGTATGCGCGGCAGGACCGGAACCTATAATGATAAGTTTATGCGTCATTGATACCGAATTTGTCTAAAATGTTAGCGCGTGGCTTAGGTTTTGCATTATTGACCACATCACGCAAAATTTGGTCATAAACCGGCTTTGTCGAATCACGGTAAAAAAGGCCAAAATATCGCTTTTCGCTGACCGCGAAATTAAACGCCGCGGCCAAATCCGACGGATCGTGAGCGGTCAATTCTGTTTTGTCAGCAATCCGCTTATCCGGCGCAATGCCTTTTTCATGCGTTAAAAAAGAGAACCAGTTGGTTTCTTTATGCGCAAAATTGTGCGGATCAAAATGCGGACAACGTTGAGAAATATGCACAAAAGAAAATCCTTTGTGCTCGTAAGCCGCTTCTAATGTTTTGGCCAAATGGTCTGGCATCCAATCAGCCGTTGAAGCCACAAACGATGCCCCAACACCCAAAACCAAACGCACAGCATTCAAAGGATCCAGAT
>JAYRHV010000212.1:0-2628 GCA_041907165.1 Candidatus Omnitrophota bacterium
AAAGTCCGCGCCGATTTATTTAGAAAAGACCGAAAGCCTTTTGAAAGAACTTAAAGCAAAAGGTTTTGATTATGCGATTGCCTCCGGCGGCGGGCGTATGGTGACGACCATGGACCGCTACAATGCCGACTGGACCATAGTCAAACGCGGCTGGGACGCGCACGTTTTAGGTGTTGGCCGGGCTTTTTCGTCGGCAAAAGAAGCGGTCGAAACGTATTACCGTGAAGACCCTAAAATCACAGACCAGTATTTGCCCTCTTTCGTTATCGCGCAGAACGGCAAACCGATTGGCACAATTAACGACGGGGATTCGGTTGTGCTGTTTAATTTTCGCGGGGATCGTGCTATTGAACTGTCGCGCGCTTTTGCGGAGGTTGAGTTTGATAAGTTTGACCGTGTGCGCCGGCCAAATGTTTTGTTTGCCGGCATGATGCAGTACGACGGGGATCTTCAAATTCCAAAAAACTTTCTCGTCAATCCTCCGGCGATTGACCGGCCGATGAGCCAATATATTTGCGCGCTGGGCATTAAGTCATTTGCAATTTCTGAAACGCAAAAATTTGGCCATGTGACGTATTTTTGGAACGGAAATAATTCCGGCTATGTTTGTGAAGAAATTGAAAAATATATCGAAATCCCCTCGGACAAAATCCGTTTTGACCAAGCTCCGCGGATGAAGGCTGACGAGATTACGGATACAACGATTGAACTTTTAAAGTCGGGACACTATAAATTTGGTCGACTCAATTACCCTAATGGAGATATGGTCGGCCACACCGGTGTTCCGCCGGCGATCATCGCCTCCGTCGAAGCGGTCGATCAAGGCCTTGCCAAATTGCTTGCGGTTATTAAGCAATTAAAGGGTATTTGTGTCATTTTGGCGGACCACGGCAACGCGGACGAAATGTTTACTGTCAAAAACGGCAAACGCATTGTCAGTACCGCTCATTCGCTTAACCCGGTGCCGTTTATCATTGTTGACAGCGGCTATCAAGGGGAATATGCGATCGCAGATCTTAAAGAACGCGGTTTGGCGAATGTGGCGGCCACTTTGTTTAACCTTTTAGGGTACGAACAGCCCAAAGATTACGCGCCGTCGTTGATTGCGTTTAAGTAATAAACGCTGTGTGCAAGTTTGTATTATTGCCAATGGTAGGGAACGGTTTGAAACCGTTCCTACAGAAAGATGTTGCGTTAAAAAATAATTTAGAAACAGCTATTTAATTCTTTCGCCTCTTTGCTTTTGCTCTGTCTATATAGTATTCTTTATATAGTTTTCCAATCCAACCATAGGAGAAGATATGCGAACCCCATCCCTTAAAGTCTTTCATTTGTTTTTAGCGGTTGCGTTTATTTTCAATCTCATATCGCCGTCTTTCGCCCAAGAAGTCGATTTAAAACTTCCCAAGCCCTCGCAGATTAAGCCGATCAGCAAACCTTTTGCGCCGGCGGTCATTCGTGCGGTGACGGTCAATCCTAAAGACCCGTTTCTTTTTGATTTTATTATCGACAAAGGCGACTCCAATTTAGATGCACAGGCGTTTGAGGATGAAACACAGAAGCTCGTCAAATATTTTTTAGCTGCTTTAACGATTCCAGAAAACGATTTGTGGGTCAACCTCTCCCCCTATGAGCAAGATTCGATGGTTCCGAGGGTTTTGGGTGTCACGGAGCTTGGAAAAGACCTCTTAATCGAGGATTATTATTTAAAGCAAGTGACCGCGTCTTTGACCAATCCTAATACCGAAACCGGCAAAAAGTTCTGGTCACTGGCGTATGCCAAGGCCCAAGAGTTATATGGAACGACCAAGGTCCCGATTAATACGTTTAGCAAGGTTTGGATTGTGCCTGATCAGGCGGTCGTTTTGGAAAAAGACGGCAGTGCGTTTGTTGCCGACAGCCATCTGAAGGTCTATTTAGACCAAGATTATGTCGCGATCAAAAAGAATTTGGATAACAAACAAATCGGGACCGACAAGATCGGCAGTGACAAGGCGCAGGATATTAACGGGTTTTCGGCGCAGATCATTAAGGAAGTTGTGTTGCCTGAGATAGAGAAGGAAGTTAACACAGGCGAAAATTTTGCATCGGTTCGGCAGATTTATAGTTCCGCGATTTTAGCGGCATGGTACAAAAAGCGTTTGAAAGAAAGTCTTTTGGGCCGGCTTTATGCAGACCAAAACAAAGTCGCTGGTGTTAACGCCGAGGATATGGATTCGGGTGACAAGATTTTTGAAAAATACACCGCCGCTCTTAAGACGGGGGCGTACAACATCATTAAGCAAGACTTTGACCTTTCGACCCAAAAAATTGTCCAGCGCAAATATTTTTCGGGCGGGGTAAAGATGGCAGTATCACCAGCTATTACATACGGGTCAATAGATCAAAAATTCGCTTCATTAACACCTGCGGCAACTGTGAGTGCATTAGCGTTTACTAAAAGCGTTAGCGAGGTTGCTGCGAAACCAGCAAGTTTTGAGGCTGGGAATTACCGTTACGCTAAAGCCAGTGTCAGTTTACGGGCATCAGCAGAATCAGTGGTTAAAGCATCATCAAATGCTATTAACAGAACTGCGCCAACCTCGCGAACAATTGCTGCTTTAACTCCAATTAATTTAACAGAAACAG
>JAYRHV010000213.1:0-2471 GCA_041907165.1 Candidatus Omnitrophota bacterium
GAATAAAGTATACACAGCCGCCCTAAAACTGTCAAGAAAATATTTAGACAATTTTCTTTAAGGCTGTTTATTAAACATTTTGCCAAAAACGCCCGAAACGTCCATAATCGAGGTCGTCTGCTGTCCGACGGGGTAACCGTAAATCTGCAATTTGTCGGAAAGATTTTCCGCGAACTTAAGGGCCACCACATTCTGTCCGCCGCCAACCGCATCGGCCAAAAGTTTTTGCCCCTCGGCATTGGCTTTCAAACGGGCGAGATTACCGGCCGCTTCTTGCTCGAGCTTATAACGGTTGGCGTCCGCCTCAATCTTAGCCGACTGCGCCCGGCCTTCGGCTTCTTGAATAGCGCGAAGTTTTCCACCGCGCGCTTCTGCCTCTTGACGTTTGGCTTCTTCTTCTTGCGCCAGCGCTCTGTTCTTGTTAATTTCAACTTGCTGGGCGGCTAATTTCTTTTGTTCAATGGCTCTTTCAAAATCCGTGCTAAACGAAAAATGCCGAATCAAAGCGTCATGAATTTTAATGGCTGGATATTTTGAAAGCACTGTTTCAAGTTTTTGTTTGATCGCCTGCTGCATTTCATCGCGGACTTTTCCTTGATAAATCTCCTCGGCAGAATAACTTCCTATGGCCAAACGGGCCTCGGAGCGGATTTGCGGCAAAAGGATTTGGTCTTCATAATTGCTGCCGACCTGCTGATGCAAAAGCGGCACAGCCAAAGAATCCAGCGCATAAATAATCGTCAAGTCCACTTGGACATTTTGACCGTCATTGGTCTTAAGTTCCAAAGTATATTTTTTGGCTTCTTCGCTGGAAAACGTGTCCTCCGGATACGCACGGGCCGCAACCTTATAGATGACCATGTCCGTAATCCAGCGGTTATAAAAATGATATCCCACGCCCAGCGGTTTGTCGCCGATTTTACCGGCGACCTTGTTAATTTCAACGGCAACTTCCGTCGGATGGACATCGACCCAGCCGAAAGAAACAACCGCAAAAATGATAATCCCTAAAAAAGCTAAAACCCCCAATAAACGCATTCTCATATCCCCTCCGGTTTTAAAATTGTGCGTATCCCCCCAAAGACTATTGAAAAATTCGCGGACATTATGGATGTGGTCCGGCCGCTGCATAAGATACTGGACCAGATTGACGATAATAAAAAATGTAAAAAACAAAAAAACCACAAAAGAAAACTTCATAAAAGCATACCTTTCTCTATATGAGGAAGTGTCTCAAAATAACGTTTATGTGTTCGACGAATGATACTTTCCGTTTGTGCTTCCAAAAGGACAACTTCATGTTGAATTTTTTTACGATTGAGCGTCAACTCTGTCTTAAGCCGTTCCCCTTGTGCTTTGATACGCTCTGAGTTCTTAAATCTTTTAAATTGCACAAGGCGACCTTGTTTGCGATTATATTCAATTAAGAAAATCATGGTTTAAACTCCCTGTTTATGTACTCTTGAATCGAATTATTTAACCGCTGACGCATTATTTCCATTTTTTCATAAAACTTTTGAGCCTTGTCACTATTTCTTTCCAAACGTCCAAACTCCTCTATGGTTTCTAATTCGTCAATGATTTGCGAAATGTCAACAAGCAGTTTTATAGCTTGATCATCACCGCCCCCATACTTAATCAATGGGTCAACTTCGTCCGCAAGCTTCTCAGAAAATAACGCCCAATTGTGTTGTAGCAAAGTTCGCACTTGCACTTCAACTAATTTCCCGAACATTGCAACAATCACATGAACGGCACGATAACCAAAACTTGGTTTAATTCTGCGATCAACAACCGTTATTGACGGAAACAATAACCTCAATGCCTTTATAGTCTTATCCTGCTCTTCAATATTATGGACAACTATCCTACAGCCTGCAATATCCTGAATCTGACTGAGCCGTGCACTTTCTCGACGTAATTTTTCTATCAATGCGCTCGTTGACTTTTCAGGACGTCCAGCAATTTCGACTGTTTTGAGATGTTCCGAAATGGCGTCAACGACTTCTGTGTAAGCTTCCCCAAAAGACTTTCGGTACTCGTCGAGGAGTTTTAAATCTGCTTCGTCGATGGGGTCTTGTCTTAATCGATCGCCTAACTTATCAACTTGCGCTTTGCTTAAATTAAACATGTTAAAATCCACAAAAAACTTTTCTCGTAAAACAAGAGCCATTACTATATCACACATTTTTCAAAAACAAAAAATCATCTCATAGCGGATCATTTCGATTTATTATCTTGTTCGCTTAACCTATCAAACACTGTTTGAACCTTCGAAATAAACTCCCGCGGCTGATAAACCCTGACAGGACGCACAAAAGCAGGCTTTGACCGCACATAATAGTTTGGCTTCATTTTAAAATCATTTCGAAAAGCTACTGCCCCCCAAAAAGCCAGTATAATTAAAACCGATGGAACTGCAAAAGAGACTATCAGCTTTACGTGCCGGCCTAAAGCGGTCGCAAGGCTCA
>JAYRHV010000214.1:0-7311 GCA_041907165.1 Candidatus Omnitrophota bacterium
GTCTTAAGGCGGCGTTTTTTTGGGGTTGGCTGACGGGATATTTGTTTTTTTTAGGCACGCATTATTGGCTGATTCACGTGACTTTGCCGGGGATGCTTTTGGTCAATTTGTATTTGGGAATTTATTTTGGTTTGTTTGGATTAGGGTACTCGTTTTTGGTAGGGACGCCTCGGCCGGATGGCCTCGGCACTCCTTCGGACTTCGCTGCGCGGTCCTCAGTCGCGGTTCGATTTATGCAACATAAATTATGGGTTTTGCCGTGCCTGTGGGTCGCTTTGGAATTGGCCCGCGACCGGTTGTTTACCGGTTTTGGATGGGCGTGTTTGGGGCATTCGCAATATCAAGTCTTACCGCTGATCCAAATCGCTGATATTACTGGCGTTTTTGGGGTGTCGTTTGTTGTTGTGATGGTCAATGTATTTTTGAAGGGATGTTTAGAACTCCCCCTAACCCCCTCTTTAAAAAAAGAGGGGGGAAGTTTTGTTATCCCTCTGAGTATAACTATTTTGGTTCTCGGAGTTGTTTTGGGTTATGGATATTTTCAACTGCCCCGCTATATTTCAAAGCCGGAAATGAATTTGTGGGTCGCGATTGTCCAGCCGAGTATCCCACAGTCGCGCAAGTGGGAACCCTCGTCGTGGGAGGGCATACAGAAAAAAATTCTTCATATCACCCAAGAGGCGCTCAAACAAAAGCCCGGACTTATCATTTGGCCGGAAACGTCTTTCCCCGGTTACACGTGGCAGTCGCCGGAGCGCTATGAAGAAATCAAGAATTTTGTGGCCCAGTCAAAAGTGCCGCTGCTTTTTGGCACAGTGACTGTCCGCGATGGGGGATATTATAATTCGGCAATTTTGCTTTCTGACGAGGGTAAGGAAATCGCTCGGTATGACAAAATGCATTTGGTCCCTTTCGGAGAATTTTTGCCTTTGCGGCCTTTGACGAATTTTATTGAGCATTTTGTGCCCATTGGAGATTTTTCGCGTGGGGAGACGTTGACGGTTTTTCCAACGCGCTTTGCCACGGAGGGATCGGCACTCGCTCGCACGTCGCACAGCGGTGATCGGTCGTACTCGACTTTGATCTGTTTTGAAGATACGGTCGCGTCCGTTGTGCGGCGGCTCGTTAAAAATGGGCCGCATTTTTTGGTCAATATCACCAATGACGGCTGGTTTAAAGATACCAATGCGCCGTTTCTGCATCTGCAGGCTTCTGCTTTTGAGGCCGTAGCCAACCGTCGGGCGATCATTCGCGCGGCCAATACGGGTGTTAGCGGGGATATTTCTCCTTGCGGCGTCGAGCATCTTTTTTACGATTCAAATGGAAAAGCGGTCATGGCACAAGGGTTTATGATGAGCATTATTCAAGACAATGACGAGTTGTCTTTTTATACTCGTTTCGGAGATGTTTTTGCCTATTTATGTCTTATTTGTGTAACAGCTGTTTTAATAAAGAGAAAATATTCTTTGTAGTTGAAGATGTTTGAGCTATATTGAAATTATTATGAAAAAAATACGTCTCGACAGCCTTTCGATTATCGGCTATGGCTTAATGGCCCTTTACGGGGTTTCGCTGTGGTATTATCTTGGCACTTTTCGTACCACTGAATTTTGGGGTCATGCCACATTTTTGTCATTGATGTTTATTGTTTTATTTGCCAATTCGTTTTTTGTTGTCGCGCATCTGGAGTGGAGCCGTAAGATTTTGACCAGCGTTAACGTGGTCATGGCCATTTATATTTTGGTCCTTCATTGGTATTATCCGGGTTACGTTCATTTGGGGTATGTTTTTATCAATATCGCGCTTGTTCTATTCTTTGATTTAAAACGGATTAAAGTAATTTTTCAGAAAGACTGGGAAACGGTCCGCAAGAGCATTCTCGTCGTCGATGATGATGAGGGCATGCAAAAAACGATCAAGCGTATTTTGTTGTCCAGCGGCTACAGTGTCTTAAGCGCTATGACCGGTGAGAGGGGTATTCAGGTCGCAAAATTGCAACAACCTAATTTGATTATTTTAGACGTGCTTTTGCCGGGGATGAAAGGCCGCGAAGTCTGCAAAATTCTTAAAAAAGATGAGGCGACCAAAGATATTCCTGTTGTTTTCTTAACCGCCAAAGATTCTCCGGATGATGTCGTGGCCGAAAAAGCCGCTGGGGGGCTAATGCACATTACAAAACCTGTTAATGCCAAAATACTCATTGCAGAGATCCGCAAAGTTATATCCTAGCGTAAAGATTAAGATAATTCTCATTTCACAAATTCATTGCGTTTGGATATAATGTTTTTTTCCTTAATTAATTATTCGCAAATTCAAGAAGAAGCAGTGTATTTTTTAGTTTAATCCTATAAGGAGAATGATATGGCCCATGATAAGGCAATGATTCACTTTATCTGGTATGTCTTAGGATTTGTCCTTTTTATAATCGGAATTTATTTTTTTAGGCCGGCGCTCTTGGGATTGCGTCGTCGCAACAAAATTCCTGTGCCCCAAAAGTGGACGGTTTTAGTCATTGACGATGATTTGACTTTTACAAAATTGGTCAAGTCTCATTTTTTAAAGCAGGGGGTCAGTGTTGTCAGCGCCGAGTCTGGTGAACGCGGCTTAGAATTAGCCAAGCGATATATGCCGGACTTGATTATTCTCGACGTTATTCTGCCGGGCATGAAAGGCCGTGAAGTCTGCGCCAAACTCAAAGAGGATATCCTTACAGAAAATATTCCGGTTATGTTCGTCACGTTTAAGAATTCGCTGGATGATATTTCTGCTGAAATGGAATTAGGTGCGGTTATGCATTTGACCAAGCCGATTAATTATGGGCATTTGTATGACCATGTTTATAAAGTTCTAAATAAAGTTTAAGTGTATGCAAATTTTAAGTGTTCCTATTGTTAAACCTGATGATGTCAATGTGATTGTCGGGCAAGCGCATTTTATCAAGACAGCCGAAGACCTTTATGAAGTCATTGTATCGAGCGTGCCGACCATGAAATTTGGTTTGGCATTTTGTGAAGCTTCCGGCGCCTGCAAGGTGCGCTTGGAGGGCAATGACGAGGATTTGAAAAAACTTGCCGCAGAGGCAGCGCTTGCGGTCAGTGCCGGCCATGCTTTTGTGATCATGATCCGCAATGGTTTTCCGATTAATATTCTTAACGCTGTCAAAAATATCGCTGAGGTTTGTACGGTTTTTGCCGCGACAGCAAATCCATTGGATATTGTTGTCGCTGATTCTGGAAACGGTCGCGGGATTTTAGGGGTCATCGACGGGCTTAAGCCTAAAGGGATCGAGAATGAAAGCGATATCGCGTGGCGAAAAGATTTTTTACGCAAAATTGGGTATAAACGCTAAAGGTTTATGGATTGGAACGGACGAAAAAAGATTTTAAGGCGTGACGCGGCCCGCTATGGGATGTTTGGCGCCTATTGGCTTTTAAACCGCCTGCCTTACGGGATGGTCAAAGGGCTATTGCGTCTGCTGATCGGCATCGGTTTTATGGTGACGGGGCGTTTGAAAAAAATCGCCCGTGAAAGTCTGCGCATTGCCTTTGCTAAGCAAAAGTCAGATGCCGAGATTGAACAAATCATCAAAAAATGTTTTTCTAATTTTGGGCAGGGCATGGTCGAGATGATTTATTTTAATGAACATCTGGATATGATGGATAAATACGTCGTTTTTGAGGGACGCCAAAATCTCGATGCCGCGCTTGCTAAGGGCAAGGGCGTTATGGCCGTGACCGCGCATTTTGGAAATTTTCCGCTTATGATGATGTATATGGCAAGGTTGGGATATCCCTGCAATGTCCTTATGCGCAATACGCGGGATCCAAAGATCGACGAGTTTCTTCTGCAAAAACGCACCGAGGCAGGTTTAAAAACAATTTTTGCACTGCCGCGCAAAAAAGCGGTCATGGATACCCTCAAGGCGCTGCGAAACAATGAAATCGTGTTTATTCTGATGGACCAGAATTTTGGCAGTGACGGCGGGGTGTTTGTCGACTTTTTTGGGCAAAAGGCCGCGACAGCGCCCGGGCCGATTGTTTTAGCGCAGAGGGCGCAATCGCCGATCGTCCCGATTTTTATCCGCCGCGAAAATGATATTAATAAGATTGCCGTCGAGCCAGAAATGCCTTTGGAAGTTTTAGAAAATAGTGAACAGATGATTTTGGCCAATGTGGCCAAGATCACAAAAATCATTGAAGGATATATTCGTCGTTATCCGCATGAGTGGGGATGGATGCACCGTCGGTGGAAGACGCAGGCCCCCAGCAGTGAAGTTAAGGAGGCTGGTGATGGCGTTTGACAAGAAAATTTTGCAAACAAAGCCTGTGCTTTTTATTTTGGGCATGATACTTATGATCAGCGGCATTGTGCTTGTCTTAGTGTGGTGGAGCGATGTTATGGTTCTTTTTCGTGGCTTTATCGGTGTATTTACTGCTTTAGCTGGCCTCTTGATGCTTACCATGATGCGTGAATAACCCGGCGCTTCTCTTGCTTTTTTGACTAAAAACAGGCATGCTTAAGACATGCTTGCGAATAATTCTGAGGGTTTTTTGATGCAAAAATTTGCAGTTTTTATTTCTGGCAACGGAACAAATTTACAGGCCATTATTGACAGTGTCAAAAAAGGCGAGATTAAAGCGCAGTTAGCGCTGGTTGTCTCTAGCAATGAAAAAGCTTTTGGCCTTAAACGCGCTGAGAATGCCGGGATTAAAACGCTTATTTTTAATCCGGCCAATTACACCAACCGCCAAAGCGTTGATCGCGATATTGTGATTGCTCTTAAGGAGCATAAAATTGATTTTATCGTTTTGGCCGGCTATATGCGGATTTTAACGCCGTATTTTATTAAGCAATATCCCAACAAGATCATCAATGTCCATCCGTCTTTGTTGCCTTCATTTAAGGGCGCTGAAGGGATCAAGGACGCGTTTACTTACGGCGTAAAGCAAACGGGTGTGACCGTGCATTTTGTTAATGAAAAAATGGACAACGGGCCGATTATTATGCAGGACACGGTCAAGATCAACGAAAACGATACGCTTGACTGCCTTGAAGAAAAAATCCACCGGGTTGAACATCGGATTTATCCGCAAGCGGTTGC
This sequence comes from Candidatus Omnitrophota bacterium, assembly GCA_041907165.1. Lineage (GTDB taxonomy): Bacteria > Omnitrophota > Gorgyraeia > Zapsychrales > JANLHA01 > JADLGJ01. The sequence goes on from JAYRHV010000214.1 coordinate 5,102, forward strand.
TCTTTTTGCAGACAACCGTCTTAAAGTCAAAGGGCGGCGTGTCACTATTTTAGAAAAAAGTGCTCCCAAAGAAGAAAAAGCATCATGAACCTTGAAATTTTTTCCCTCTGCGACGCGGCAACCCATGACAGCGGAAAATTAAATATTTTAGGGGCTTTTGATACGATTTGGATGACGCAAGCTCCCGGGATACATCCGCAGTGTGCGGTGGCTCTGCGGATCAGATTTGGTGTTTTAGAGCGCGGCGAACACAGGATTGTGGTCAATTTTGTCGATATAGACGGTCGGCATATTATCCCGTCGGCGGGCGGAAGTATAAACGTCAACTTTTCTCAACAGCAGCGCAGCGGGTCAGCGAATTTGATCCTGAATATCCACGGGTTAAAAATTGAGAAGTTTGGTGAATACTCCATCGATTTGTCCATCAACGGAGTCAATCTAGCGTCTTTGCCGCTTTTTGTTTTGGCCCGACAATAATCTGCCCTTGAGCTTACAGCTCTTCGTATAATTCTCCCTTAGACGACCCCCAGCATTAAGAAATATCACGCCAACAGTTTGTCTTAGAAAACCATCTGTTTTAAGTATCTCTATTAACTTTAAATTGTTCGACTAAGTTTTTAAGAATTTGGGCTTGTTCGGCCATCTTTTGCGCGGATGTGGCTAGTTTTTCGGCGGCTGACGCGTTTGTCTCGGTGACAGAAGTATTTTCTTGCATTGTGGAGGCTTGTTCTTGAGTTGCCGTCGAAATCGATTGAAGCTGTTCGGCGACTTTCCCGACATTTTTTACAATGTCTTTTAAGCTTTGACCGGCTTTTTGGGACAAGCCAACCCCTGCGTTGACTTGTTTGGTGCTTTGCGCGATCAGTTCCGCGATTTCTTTTGCAGAAGCTGCACTGCGTTCAGCAAGTTTGCGGACTTCGTCGGCTACGACAGCAAAACCTTTTCCATGTTCACCAGCCCGCGCAGCTTCGATTGCTGCGTTGAGGGCCAAGAGATTAGTCTGGTCAGCAATATCGGTAATCAATGTGACCGCATTGCTAATCTGCCGTGAGCTTTTTTCAATTTCGTTCATCGCTTCGATCGTATGTTCCATTCTTTGACCGGTATTGTCAGCTTCTTTGGCAGTCGTTTGCGCCATTTCATTGGCTTGCGAGGCGTGGTTGGCGTTGGTTTGAACGGAGCTTGTCAATTCTTCAAAACTGGCAGATTGTTGTTGCGCGCCGTCGGAAATCATTTGGGAATTGTTGGAAACTTCTCTTGAGGCGATCAACAGTTCTTCAGCACCGTTTCGCAGTTGGATGATGATCTGTTCAATTTTTTTGATAAAGGTATTGAATTTCGCTGCTAAGGCGCCGATTTCATCGTTGGTCTCACTATCAATTTTTGCGCTTAAGTCGCCGTTTGTTAAATGATCAGAAAATACACTCATTTTTTGAATGGGATTTAAAATTAATTTATTGAACATCAAAAAGATCGTGATGCTCACTAAGATGATGACAAAAATTTGAAGAAGTCCGGTTTTAGTAACGCTACTTTTCATTTCATCGATGCTCGCCTGATACGAAATGATAATGCTGGTCGCCCCCAAGACATCGCCAACTTTGGCCGACGTATGGCAGGAGAGGCAAGATTGCTCGGCGATGATAGGAAGAACTTGATGGATCGCACATAGGTTTTTGACTTTGACTTCCCGGGTTATCGGTTTGCCGGTTTGGATGACGGTTCTATCGGTATTATTTTTAATTTTTTTATCTTCTTTCATTCCAATTTCAGATTCGAGCAGAGGAGATCTTGCGATACGGACTTCTTCAACAGACTTAAATTGCCGGATTTTTTGGATATATTTTTCGAGCGCTTCTTGTTGGCCTTCGTTCATAAAGCCATACATGGTTTCTTTGACGGAGTTTGATAAATTGTCGATCGCGATACTGGATTGATGGACAGTGATTTTATAAGAACAGTAGGCCACCCAACCGATAACGGCTACGGATTCAAGGACTAAAATTATAGAAATTGCTAGCATGAATTTTGTTTTGATTTTCATTTTTTCGTATCTTCATTGAAATTAATAGGTTAACGAATATATAAATTATATATTCTTTAGCAAAACCTTGAATGATTAATTTATTTTTTTTAAAACGATGTTTAAGTGAATCTAACGCCCCTCTTGCCATAAATATGCCCGCGTGATATAAAAGAGACCTACCCTA
>JAYRHV010000215.1:0-4498 GCA_041907165.1 Candidatus Omnitrophota bacterium
CTTGATGAATTGCCGCAATTATTCAATGTCCTCAAAGGAGAAATGAGTTTTGTGGGACCTCGTCCGGCTCTCTTTAATCAGGATGATTTAGTGGCCCTAAGAACAGCCAAAAAAGTCCACAGGTTGATCCCCGGCATTACCGGCTGGGCTCAAGTTAATGGGCGTGATGATTTGCCAATCCCCCAAAAAGTTTTATTTGATGAAGAATACTTGCAACGACGGTCTTTGGCCTTTGATATTTATATTCTTTTTTTAACAGCATACAAAGTTGTTAAAAAAGAAGGCGTGAGACATTAATTTCTGTTAAGATTAATTTCCATTTTTTTTATAATAGACCCTATGAGCATAAAATCAATTTTATTAAGATTCCGTCGTCCGATCGTCCTGTGTGTCCATTTGGTACTGGTGAGCTTTGCCTACATTTGTGCTTTTTACCTGCGGCTGGATTTTAATATCGACCGGTCCTATTGGGCAATCATCGAAAGAACTTTGCCTATTCTGATTTGTATTAAAACACTTATTTTTGGATACTTTGGCCTTTTTTCAGGATTATGGCGATATATTGGCATTTCTGACATCTGGCGGATTATCAAGGTCCATATTTTGGCGATGCTGTGCTTTGTCTTTGTTATTATCGTTTTTTATCCAATCACCGGTTTTCCACGGTCGATTTTTATCTTAGATTGTGTTTTGAGTTTTTGCCTTGTGACCGGGATACGATTTGCGACGCGGTTGTTTAGAGAAAAATACCGTCCTGTTCCCGGCAATACACGAAAAAAAGCCATTATTGTCGGAGCAGGTGATGCGGGGGTCTTGGTGTTACGCGATGTGCGGTCTAACGTAAAAGCCAACATCGAAATCGTCGGATTTATTGACGATGATCCCGGCAAAAAAAACCTGCATATTCAAGGGGTCCCGATTCTAGGAAATCAACAGGATATTCCTGCGGTCGTTAACCAATTCGGGGTTGATGAAGTCATTATTTCAATTCCATCTGCTAAAGGTGAGACGATACGCAGTATTATTGCTAAATGTGAAATCTTATCTGTCAAAATCCGTATCGTTCCGGGTTTACAAAAAATTTTAAACGGCGAAATTGAAGTCAAACCCCGCGATATTCGCCCCGAAGATCTTCTGGGTAGAGAAACAGTCACAATCAATGCCCAAGAAATCAGCGGGTATCTGGCAAATAAAGTAGTTTTAGTTACTGGAGCAGGCGGATCAATCGGGTCGTGTCTGTGCAGGCAAATCGTCACCTTTAATCCTAAAGAGCTTGTGCTGTTTGATCACAACGAAAATGATGTCTATTATTTAGTCATCGATTTTTTACGCAAATACCCGCACATCAAATTTAGAAGCATTATCGGGGATGTTAAAGATATCGGTCTTTTAAAAAATATGTTTAGCCGTTACAAACCTCATGTTGTGTTCCATGCGGCTGCACATAAACATGTGCCCTTGATGGAAGAAAACCCTGCAGCCGCGGCAAAAAACAATGTTATCGGGACCCGTAATCTTATTTACGCGGCTGATCATTATAGCGTCGAGCGCTTTATTCTTATTTCATCGGATAAAGCCGTCAATCCGACCAATGTTATGGGCGCAACCAAAAGAGTTGCCGAAATGATCCTCCAGTCGAAAGCGACCCAAAGTAAAACAAAATTTATGGCCGTCCGGTTTGGAAATGTTTTAGGATCCAACGGCAGTGTTGTTCCTTTGTTTAAAAAGCAGATCGAACAAGGCGGACCTGTCACCGTAACTCATCGAGATGTGACCAGATATTTTATGAGCGTTGATGAAGCCTGCCAGCTGGTTTTGCAGGCTGGGAGCATGGGCAAGGCAGGCGAAATTTTTATTTTAGACATGGGCGAACAAATTAAAATATTAGACTTAGCCAAAGAATTGATCACTTTGTACGGGTTTAAACCCGATGAAGATATTAAAATCGAAATAATCGGTTTGCGTCCCGGAGAAAAACTTTACGAAGAAACTTTATTGGATACCGAGAGGGACAAGGCAACCAAGGAAGAAAAAATATACATTGCCCAATCTTTGCATTTTGATCCGCGAGCATTAAGGCATGATATAAAAGAATTAGAAAAATTGATCAATGTCATGGACGGCCCCGGTGTCGTTAAAAAATTAAAAGAAATTATTACCGCATGAAATTAAAAATTTCTAAATTTTTGGATACCGTTATCGAATATTCGCTTTATGGACTTATTTTCTTTATTCCAATTTCTATCGCGGCAATTGGCACTTTTGGCGCCATTGCCATTCTCTTATTTTTGATCAAACAGATTCTTTCACCGGATTTTTCCAGCATCAAAGCCCATAAAACTTTCTTTTCGATTCTTTTAATCTTCTTTATTTTTATGGCTTTGTCTTTGCTTAACAGCGGGCCGCTCTTAAACAAAAGCCTCATCGCACTTTGTATCAAATGGGGACGATTTCCTGTCCTTCTGTGGATCATCATCGATACCTTGCGTGACAGCCGACGCATCGTTAATGCCCTATGGGTGTTTGCAGCAAGTTCAACCTTATTGGCCCTGACATGTTTTTCACAAAAATTTTTAGGTTGTGAATTTATTTTTCACCACCCATTAAATAAAGGCGGTATTGTCACCGGCTCTTTTAAAAACCAAAATGATCTGGCGGCCTATCTTACCGGTGTTATTCCTATTATTTTAAGCTTAGGCTTATGGAAATGGCAAAAACCTTCAATACGCATAAGCTTATTTTTGCTGACAGCAGTTTTAATGACCCTTTCGATATTAACTGTCTGTCGAGGAGGTTGGGCAGGGCTTGCGACAGGTTTTATCTCCATAACTCTACTCATTAATTATACGCGTTTGCCCAAAAAAATCTTTTGGTTTTTATTCCTTGCCAGCTACATCGTTTGTCTGCCGGCTATTGGCTTTAGTTTTTTACTTTTTGATAGCCGTGGGGACAGCGCCCGATTAATGATCTACCATGGCGCTTGGAAAATGATCGTTGAGCATCCTCTATTGGGCAAAGGTCTTGGGACTTTTATGGATTACTGCGCAGACTACATCAATAAAATAGGGACGTACTACGTCCATAACTGTTTTTTACAAATATGGGCAGAGTCAGGAATATTTTCCATGTTTAGCTTTATTACTCTACTTGGGTATATTTTTATAAAAAATATAAAAATAATCATAAAGACCCCAGTGTCGTTGGATTTCTTTATCCTCATTGGCTTAAATGCTGGCTTGCTGGGATTTTCGGTCCACAGTCTTTTTGACACACAACTGTATTCCTTACAGTTAAGCTTTCTTTTTTGGGTTATCCTCGGCTTAACCCTCGCCCATTATTCGAACTTAAAGCAAGGTCAAACCGTTTGACAATCCCATGCCTCCCAGCTATAATTTTTTTTCGTTTAATAGATAAAAGAAAGAGTTCCCTACCCCGATAACACTTAGTAGTAAGAGGACCAGTTTCATTTTTATCTTACGCCAAGGCCCCTAAGGTGTGGTTATTATATTTTTCGCAATTTAAAATACATCGGAGGTTGCAATGACTGAAGTCAAAACAGAAACAAAAGCAGCAGAAGCTAAAAAAGCGGCAGATCTCGAAAACAAACACAAAGCTCTCGAACTGGCCTTAACGCAGATTGAAAAGCAATTCGGTAAAGGCTCGATCATGAAAATGGACGAGGCAACGTTTTTGGATATTCCCGCCATTCCAACGGGTTCCTTGGCTATTGACGTTGCTTTAGGCATAGGCGGCATACCCCGCGGACGTGTGGTCGAAATTTTTGGGCCTGAATCTTCTGGAAAAACAACGCTGACCTTAAGCATTATCAACCAAGTCCAAAAATTAGGCGGAGTGGCTGCTTTTATCGACGCAGAGCATGCTTTTGACGCCAGTTATGCCAAGACTGTCGGGGTCAAATTAGAAGACCTGCTGATTTCGCAACCGGACACCGGTGAACAAGCTTTGGAAATCGCCGAAACCTTGGTGCGGTCCAACGCCATTGATTTGGTTGTCATCGACTCGGTGGCGGCTTTAACGCCTCGCGCTGAAATTGAAGGTGAGATGGGCGACTCGCACATGGGCTTACAAGCTCGTCTGATGTCGCAAGCGCTTCGTAAACTGACCGCCGCAATTAATAAGAGTAAGACCTGTGTTATTTTTATCAATCAAATCCGTATGAAAATAGGAGTCATGTTCGGCAACCCTGAAACCACCACCGGTGGAAACGCTCTCAAATTTTATGCCTCAGTGCGCATTGACCTGCGCCGCATCGAGTCGCTCAAACGCGGGGATGAAGTCATCGGCAACCGGATTCGTGCCAAGATCGTCAAAAACAAGGTCGCAGCCCCTTTTCGTGACGGAGAATTTGAAATCCTTTTTACAGAAGGGATCTCCAGACTCAGCGACATTATCGACATGGGCGTTAAGTCCGAGATCATTCAAAAGTCCGGAGCATGGTTTTCTTTTGAAAACGAAAAAATCGGACAAGGCCGCGACA
>JAYRHV010000216.1:0-2486 GCA_041907165.1 Candidatus Omnitrophota bacterium
AACAGTTCGTTTAAAGAATGAAGAGCAGATTGTGCAAGCAAATGCGGCTTTGGTGAAACTCCATAGTGAAATGGAATTGCTCAATACCCAAATAAGTGAGAAAGATGCACGCATCAAAAAATATGCAGAGGAACTTTTAGTCAGCCGTCAAGAGACCGCAGGGTTTATCCAAGAGATACAACAACTCAAGGCGGCAGAACACATCAATAGTGTTTCGCAAATCGAGGATTTGCAAAAGCAGTTGCAACAAATGCAAACCGTTAATGAGCATTTACAGGAAAAAGAAAAGATCCTTATTTTTAAGCTTGCCCAGTCGCGTGCTGCAGTGATGAGTTTTGAAAAGATTTGCGAAGAGTTTAAATTTCAGGTGGAAAGCCGCTAGATAAGCGAGATGATATTATGATATCGGTTGCGGATATTATGACAGATGAAGTTGTGGTTGTTTATGAGGATATGCTTATTCGGCAGGTGGCCCATTTGATGTTGCGAAAGAGGGTTTCCGCTTTTCCGGTTGTCAGCAAAAAGGTAGGTTTGGTCGGGATTATTTCGATGACAGACCTTTTTATGATGATCAATAAGGCTTTTATCAAAAAGACGGATGAGGAATTTCATAAGCGTTTGGCGATGTTTCGGGAAATGACGGTTGGAGAGGTGATGACAAAAAACGTCATTGCTGTTAAGACTACAACAAGCCTTGATGAAATTGTTAATTTGGTTGTCCGTAAAAAAATTCATGTTTTCCCTGTTGTGGAAAAAAACAAAATTATTGGTATCGTCAGCCGTCATGATATCTTAAATGCGGTTTATGCCTATGACTGAGAATCCCATCGAGCAGTTTCGTCAGCGTCGAGATATTGTTAATCATTCGCTTTTGCAATTAGCTTTGTTGCGCAGCGATTACCGTCTGGCTCGCCAAAAAACCGGTGACTGCCGCGAAATTATTTATGGCTATTTGAAACGTCAGGATGAGCAGTTTTATTCGAGTCTTAGTGATTTTTATAAAGAAAACCGACCAGCCCTTAAAATTATCGAGTTTTTAACGCAGGATTTAAAAGAGCTTAAGGTCCAAACATTCGGATTTTTTGAAAAGTATGGCGTTGCAAATCCGCTAGAACAGGGCAGGAATTTTGCCAAGGATCTGCGCGAATATATGAAGTTTATCGAAAATCGTTTGCGTCTAGAAGAAGATTATTTGGTTCCGCTTTTAAAAAGGATGGCAGAACAAAACAGTTACTGGGTTGCGAGGAAATAAAAATTTATGAAGAATATGATGGTTGTTTTTTGTGTTTTAGCGTTGGGGTGTATAGCAGGCTGTGCAGCAATTGAAGAAGACGCGAAGCTGCTTTGGGGTTCTTCCACCCAAGCCTTGGAAGATGCCCGCAATGAATCTTTGAAAGAGACTTTTTCTTGTCCGGCGCAGGAGTGCTTTTTATCCGTCATCAAATTTGCTGAGGTCCAAACGCCACAAATATCCGATGACAAGCTCAATGTCAGTAAAATGAATCAACCGGCTAAGGCTTCGGATCAAAAAACAGTTAAGGTCAAAAATTTTGAAGTCTTTTTGCGGGATTCAAGCCGTAATATAATTGTTCTTATGGGAGTGCCGGGTAGTGTGAACACAACCGAGGTTGGTGTATTTTTTACTCCTTTAGAGAATGCGAAAACGGCCGTTGAAATTTCATCGCTTAGCACTTCTGCTAAAATCAAAGCGGCAGATATGATTTTTGAACAACTAGGCAAAGAATTCCAAGTTATTAAGTAGGCCAATAAAATGATTGAGCACGAAATGCTTTTTTTAGGGCTTTTAGTCGACGGCCCAAAACATGGTTATGATATCAAGCGAAAGATCGATGAGGAACTTTTTCCATTTGTAGGCCTGAAGGTCAAGTCGATTTATTATCCTCTCAAGAAAATGGAACAGCTGGGGCTTATCCACAAAGACGTGGGCCGAGAGGGCAAGTTCCCAGAAAAGTTTGTTTATAGCATTACGCCTAAGGGCCGAAAGATTTTTGACCACCTGATTACCGAAAGCTTTGTCTCTATTGAACGGCCGTTCTTTAATATTGATTTATCTTTATACTTTTTACCTTACGTTGATAAAAAAATTGCCCACAAAAAACTACGGGGTCGGGTTATTTTTTTAAAACGCATCAAGCGTGATCTAGCTAAACTTTTTAGCAAGCAAACTTCTGATTTAGCCAAGCACTTGGCGATTATCCTTGAGCATGACCTTGACTTGGTTGAGGCTGAAATTAAGTCTTTGACCCGCCTTTTAGGTATTCTCGACACGACGCGATAAACACGCGTCAAAAAACGATTTTTTTGCCTTTTCCGTCATAAAATGGTATTATTTAGCTGTGTCCTAACGTATCAAGTCCAACGCCAGTAAATTTCTCAATCGAACATTTCTCATGTTTTTTAAGCCAAAAAAGGCATTTGGTTTAGCGTAAAACTGTATCTAAATATGACTAACAAAAAAATTACTA
>JAYRHV010000217.1:0-2414 GCA_041907165.1 Candidatus Omnitrophota bacterium
AATAAACTTAGCTTTTCGCGCAAAGACATCAGAACCGGCTGGGTGACGGTCGAAACATTTAAGTTGATGGCCTTAATAGCTTTATAAATTTCTTCGATGCGCTTAATATCGCTGGCGACGATATTAGGCGACTCTTCGCGAAAGCCGACCCGTCCGATGACAACCACGACCGCACCTTCCTTTAAAATCTCGGCCACATTCGGATACGTCGACGGAAAAACGACGGCCTCCACCTCGCCTTCCAAATCCTGTACCTTGACAATGGCCATGCGCTCATTGCCTTTGCGGGTGGTCGTCAGTTTAACGCCGCTGATAATCCCGATAATTTTGACTTCTTGTCCATCGACAACATTTTTTAAATCTTTGGTCGTGTGTTTGACAAACTCTTTGATTTCCGTCTTGTAATGCGTCAAAGGATGCCCGCTCAAATAAAAGCCTAAAATTTCTTTTTCGTAAGTTAAAATCTCATTTTTGGGAAATTCTTTAATCTGCGGAAAAGCATCTTCGCCTTTTTTAAATCCGCCTGCCGCCTCCCCCATGGTAAAAAACGAAAACTGCCCGGCCGCTTCTTCTTTCTGCGTCTTGGTGCCCATCTCCAGCGCGCGGTCCAAAACTGCCATCAGCTGTGAGCGATAAACCTTAAAACTGTCAAAAGCGCCGCACTTGATGAGACTTTCTAAAACCTTGCGGTTTGTCACGCGCAAATCCACCCGTTTGCAGAATTCAAAAATCGATCGATACGGCCCATCTGCCAGACGGTTAGCGACAATCGATTCGATCGCGGTTTGCCCGACATTTTTGATCGCTAAAAACCCAAAACGAATCGTTTTTTCGTCGATGACATTAAATTCAACAATGCTTTCATTAATGTCCGGCGGCAAAATACTGATGCCCAGCTCCTCGCTGGCATTGACATACTCGACGACCTTGTCCGTATTATCTTTTTCGCACGTTAAAAGAGCGGCCATGTACTCGACAGAATAATTCGCTTTCAAAAACGCTGTCTGATACGAAATAACCGCATACGCCGCCGAGTGGCTGCGGTTAAAGCCATAGCCCGAAAAGTAATCGATCAAATCAAAAAGTTTATTGGCCTCATCTTCCTTAATATGGCTGGCCTTAAGACACCCGTCGACAAAAAGTTTGCGGATCTTTTCCATGTCCTCGGGAATTTTTTTGCTCATCGCCCGACGAAGATGATCCGCCTGCGTCATCGAGAACCCGGCTAAAATGCTGGCCATCTGCATGACCTGTTCTTGATAAACGATAATGCCAAAGGTGCTTTTGAGAATCCCCTCGAGCTTTGGATGCGGATATTTGACCGCCGCTTCCCCGCGCTTGCGCTTGATAAAGTCTTCCAACATCCCGGAACCCATCGGCCCCGGGCGGTAAAGGGCCAGAATGGAAATCAAGTCTTCAAATTGATTGGGTTTAATCTTACGCAGAAGTTCCCGCATCCCTGCACTTTCCAGTTGAAAAATCCCCGAGGCGTTTCCACTGCCTAAAAGTTCGTACGTTTTTTTATCATCGAAAGGCAGCTTGCTTAAGTCTAAATCAATGCCGCGCGTTTTTTTGATCCACTTAACTGCCTTGTCGATAACCGTCAAGTTGCGCAGTCCCAAAAAGTCCATTTTTAACAAACCGATCTTGGCAATCCCGTCCATCGAAAAGCCCGTCGTCACCTGCCCGTCGGTACTTTTAAAAAGCGGAACGTATTCGGTCAGAGGCTTGTCGGATATGACAACACCCGCCGCGTGTATTGAGGCATGGCGATTTAAGCCTTCTAAAACCTGCGCGGTCTCAACGATATCGTTGGCGGTCTGATTTTCGGCACAGAGCTTGGCTAATTGCGGCTCGACCTTAAGCGCATCTTTAAGCGTCATGCCGATCTCAGCGGGGATGAGTTTCGCAATCTTATCCACGTCCGCATACGGCGCACTCATGACACGCCCTACGTCGCGCACAGCCGCACGCGCCTGCATCGTCCCAAACGTAATAATCTGAGCGACATTGTCTTTGCCGTATTTGTTGGTCACATAGTCAATGACTTCCTGACGGCGCTCGAAACAAAAATCAATATCAATATCCGGCATACTCATCCGCTCAGGATTTAAAAATCGTTCAAAAAGAAGGCCATACTTAATCGGGTCAAGGTCCGTGATGCCCAGCAAATAGCTGACCAAACTCCCCGCCGCCGAACCGCGCCCGGGCCCGACGAGAATGCCCCTTTGCTTGGCGTAATGGATAAAGTCCCAGACGATCAAAAAGTAACTGACAAAACCCATCTTTTTAATCGTCTGCAATTCATGGGCCAGCCGCTCTTGCAAACCTAAGGTCATAAGGCCATAACGCTCACGGATGCCCTTGGCACAGAGTTCTTCTAAGTACTCGTCTTTTCCCATACCCCCCGGCGG
>JAYRHV010000218.1:0-2701 GCA_041907165.1 Candidatus Omnitrophota bacterium
CGCTTTTCATTTTTTATAATGCTCTCTAAAACTTCCAAGGCTTTGCGAATATCTGTATCGTAACTGACCCCGATATTGATTTCTAATTTACGGTGTGCAGAAAAATTCTTGATGACCTCGCCGATGATATGCTTATTGGGGATGATAATGCGGCTACCGTCTAACCCAGCCAACTCTGTGCGGGGCAATGTGATATCTTGGACTTCCCCCTGATAGCCGTGGACTTCAATAATGTCCCCTAATTTAAATGGTTTTGTAAAAATAAGCGTCGCACCGGCCGCATAATTGGACAGCGGCCCTTGAATGGCCAAACCAATACCCACACCAGCCACCGATAACCCAGCGATCAGAGGCGCGATTTGAACACCAAAGGAGCTAAGCATCATCAAGACCCCTAAAGCTAAGACAATAATTCTCACCATTTGCGACAAAAACTTGACGATCGTCAAGTCCACTTGCTGCTGCATAAGTTTTCTTTTTACAAAATTTGAAAGATATCGTGAAGCAACCCAAGCGGCAAATAAAATGACCAGACCGCCTAAGGCTTGAAAACTATATTTGACGGCAACTTCAATCACCCAATCCAAAAGTTTGGTGACTGTGCTGATTTTAACTTCTGGCACAGCACTTTGCTGGGCCAAAACTTTGTTAAAAAACATAACCGATACCATTGCAGTCCTCCTTATTTCTTATATCCGCACAAATGATCGCCGGGCCAATGTTGATTAATGATCCAGCGCAGCGGAACGCACTGAAAAATCCTGCCGCTTAATGTTTTTCGCATGCCAAAACGATTTTCATAAATCCGGCATGAATACTTCCCGCCGGGTAACCTTTCTAAATTTTCGCACACATCCCCGTCGACAACTCCGCAGCAAGAGCCGCAACGGCTGCACTTTGCCTCCCACGCGAGACTTTGCTTTTGTGTCAATGCTTCGTATCTGGCTTCATCGCTTATATTTTCAGACGGTATCAATATTTCTTTCCTTTACAAAAAACAACAAAACAGCCGCAACAACGGTCAAAGACAACGAAAAAAACAAAGGGGCAGCCGTTCCCACTTTATCCCAAAGCACACCCGCGATCACCGACGCTGGCAAGGCACATAGCCCAATGAGCATTTGAAAATAACCCAAACAACTGGCCCGATAAATTTGCGGCGAAAGTTCTGAAACAAAAGCTTTTTGGGCCGTTTCAAAAGCGCCTTTATGCAGCCCATAAAAAAACAAAGCGATGACAACCGACCAGCTGCTCAAACGATAAATGATAATCGCGCACACAAGCCCCCACAATAAAAAAGCGATCAAAAGCAATATTTTCCGCCCATAACGATCCGAAAATTTACCAAAGGGGATTGAGCAAAAAGATGCGACGAGATTATACCCTAAATATAAAACCGGGATCATATAGATTTTAAATCCGACTTTCTGGGCGTAGATAAGCAAAAAGGAATAACTAAACGTCGCTAAGGTAAAAATCGCGCTCAAAACAAAAAGGAGTCTTAAATTAGTCGAAATTTCGTTAAACCTAATCGGCCGAAAAACTTTATTCGGGTTTGGCGGCGATTCTTTGATCGTCAAAATAATTAAAATAACGCCAATCAAAGAGGGGATCATCGAGATCAAAAACAATTTCTTAAGCCCCAGAATACTAAAAAAAAGAATGCAAGCAATAATTCCGCATACACCCCCAAAATTATCCGCCATCCTTAAGATCCCAAAATTTTCGCCACGGTTGTGATGGTGCGAAAGATCCGCAATCATCGCGTCCCTTGGCGCCGCACGGATTTTTCCGGCCCGGTCTAAGGCACGAAAAGGAACAAGCATAACCCAGCTGGTCGTAAACGCATACCCCACCCGGGCCATCGCGCCGCAAAGATATCCTAACCAAATAAAAATCTTTCGTTTGCGCAATTTGTCAGACAAATATCCGGCGCCACCCTGCGATAATGCGACCATCGCATCCCCAAGTCCGTCGATCATTCCCAGCGCAGACATATTTGCGTTTAAAACAACGGTCACAAAAAACGGCCAAATCGGATAAATCATCTCCGCCCCCAAATCATTTAAGAATGAGGCCAAAGACAATACCCGCAATGTGTGTTTGCCTTGTTTAATATCCATTTTCTATTTTAAAACAGTCATCCAGTTAAGAATCAAATGCGGAAAAATTCCAAAAAACAAAATGGCAACAGTCCCCCAGATAAGGGCAAAACTAACCGTGAAAGATTTGGCGGGATTTTCAAATGATTTTGGTTCACTTAAATACATGACCTTTATAATTCGCAGATAATAATAAACAGCCACAAGACTGTTTAAAATAAGCACGATCGCTAAGACAAAAAAATGTTTTTCAATCGCAGCGGACAATATTAAAAATTTAGCCCAAAATCCGGCCAAAGGCGGAATCCCAGACAACGACAATAAAGAAATTGTCAGACACAATGCGACAAGAGGATCTTTTTTGTAAAGTCCTGCAAAGCTGCCTATTTCGTCATTACCCGTCGAACGAAAATTCAAAATGACACACCCGAAAGCCACCAGATTCATCAATGCGTAAATAACCACATAAAAGATCAAAGCATGCACAGCGGCAATTGTCCCAACAGCAACGCCAACCGCGATATAGCCGGCTTGGGCAATGGACGAATAGGCCAAAAGACGTTTAATATTAGTTTGCGGGATAGCCAATACATTTCCAA
>JAYRHV010000219.1:0-1817 GCA_041907165.1 Candidatus Omnitrophota bacterium
AAATTCTTACAGCGCTTATCCAACAGGACTTTCTGACGCTCAAAAATATACCCGGACTGGGCACAAAAAATTTTTATAACCCTCCAAGTGCACCCACTGACGATCTTAACCGCTTAAGCTTTCCCGCTTGGGACTTGTTTCCTTTACAAAATTATTGGCGTTTAGGTTTTGCGCACGGCCCTTTGACTTCCAAAAAATATTTGCCGCTGTTAACCTCGCGCGGCTGCCCCTATCCGTGCCGTTTTTGTGTTATCCCGGCGACAAACAATCTCAAGTGGCGCGCGCGATCAGCCCAAAATGTCGTTGATGAAATTGAATATTCCATACAAAAATATGGCGTCCAAGAATTCCATATCGAAGATTTAGACCCCACCGTCTCTGATGAACGCATACGCGAAATTTGCAGCGAAATTTTAAAACGCAAAATTAAAATCATGTGGAAAATTGTCGCCGGAACAAAGGCCGAAACAATACGCAGTGAAGAAACTTTAGAGTTAATGGCAAAGGCTGGCTGTCGTTACATTTCGATCTCACCGGAAACAGGATCAGAACGTATCCTTAAGGCGATGAACAAACCTTTTAATTTAGAACATGCTTTAAAATTAATTGCCGCTATGAAAAAATTAAAAATTTTTTCGCAAGCATGCTTTGTTTTAGGCTATCCTAGCGAGACTGACGAAGACAGAAAAAAAACGCAAAAGCTCATCGAGCGTTTAACGCGTTTGGGCGTTGATGAAATCGCTTTGTTTACGATCACGCCCGTCCCGGGGTCAGCTATTTACAATGACTTTTCTGGATACAAAGGCCTGTGGGAATTGACATTTACTCCGGCGTGGCGTAAAGATTTTCAAAATTTGCAACATTGGCGGTTAAAACTTTATCGAACATTTTTGTTGGGCAAACTATGGTATTTTCCATTTAAAATTATTCGGCAAATCATGAATTTCCTGACGCACCACTTTGAGACAAAAATGGAAATGGTCCCTTACCGCGCTTGGGTGTGGACGTGGGTAGGAATTTTTGCCAGACCGTTTGAAAATTTGAAAATTAATAAATAGCCTATGAAAAACTTCAAGATCGCCGTCGCACTTCCTTGTTACAATGAAGAAGCGACTGTCGGAGCAGTCATTGATGACTTTCGCAAACACCTGCCGCACGCCGAAATCTTCGTTTTTGACAATGCCTCGACCGACAAAACGCCGCAAATTGCCCAAGAGCATAAAGCGCATGTCATTTATGTCGGACGCAAGGGGAAAGGCAATGTCATGCGCGCAATTTTTGACCAACTCAGTTGTTTTGATGCGGTCATTGTCGTTGACGGTGATGGAACGTATAGGGCCAGCGACGCACAGGCTCTTGTCGGCCCAATCTGTGAAAAGAAAGCGGATATGACCGTCGGCAACCGTTTAAGAAAATCTAATGAACATGCTCATTTCTACCTTAACCGACTGGGGACACAGCTGATCGTCAAAATTATCAATGTGCTTTTTGGAACATCTTTTGTCGATGTGCTCTCCGGCTACCGCGTCTTTAATTTACGTTTTCTTAAAACAGTCCCCCTGTTAACCTACGGCTTTGAAACAGAAACCGAATTAACGATTCAAGCGCTCGAAGAAGGCCTGACTATTATCGAAATCCCTGTCACATACCATCCGCGCCCGCTCAATAGCCCATCGAAACTGCGCCCGTTTCAAGACGGCTGGCGGATTATGCTCACCATTGCCATGCTTTTGCGCGACCATTATCCTTTGCGGCTTTACAGCGCTTTAGCGTGCGGATTTTGGATCAGTGCGCTGGGTGTCCTTTTGCTGGACAAA
>JAYRHV010000220.1:0-4526 GCA_041907165.1 Candidatus Omnitrophota bacterium
GGAACAATTGCAGCAGTTTCTCTCGAAACAATTGGAAGTGCGGGCAGACTCTTGGAACCCTATCAGCCTTGTCAAATTGGGTCCGAAAGTATCAGCGTCGGATATTAATGTAAAATCGGGATATTTAGGTTCTGCTTTAGGGCTGGCACTTTATTCATAAAGGGTTATTATGATTGAAATTAATTTAGTTCCTGAAAATCTTCGCAAGACCCGTCGCGGCGCCGCCCAGACAAAAAAACCACTCGTCGAAGGACAGGCCGGTTTACCCCAGCAAGCGATTGTGACAATTTTAAGTATCTTCACGGCTTTTTTGATTGGTCTTCTGATAGCCGGTCAAGTTTATATTGCATCCCAAATTTCTAAACGTAATATTTTGAAACAAGAGCATGCCTTAGTCGAGCAAGGTCGCAAGAATGTTGAAAAAATTATTAAGGAAATGGGGGAGCTTAAAGAACGGGTCAAAATATTAGAAAAGGTTGTCGGAGTCAAAACGATTGTTTGGGCAGAAAAACTCAATGAGGTCAGTGACCATTTGCCCCGGGGCGTTTGGTTGACCAAGGTCGCCCTTGAGGCAAAGTTTTTGGTTATCGAAGGCAGCGCGGTTTCTAAGACCAAGACCGAGATCGCGGACATTCATGCGCTGACGGGAAAGCTTAAAACCAGTAAAATTTTTATGGCGAATTTAAAGGACCTTGAGCTTGATATGATTAAGACGCGCGCCGTTGAAAATACTTCAGTCGCGGATTTTAAAATAAAAGCGCAATTGGCTAAATAAAAAAAATGGCTAAAGTCACCCAAGATAGTATTAGTGAAGAAATATCCAAGTTGGTCTCCAAGATCAATGAGCAGAATCCATTTCTGATTGTTGGTATCGCTTCGGGGGTCATCGCGGTAGTTTTTTATTTTGTTTTTTTCCAATCCAAGATCAGAGAGACGACGGCCCTGAGTGCTGAAATCGGCAATTTAAGCCAATCTTTGGAACAAACCAAAAGTAATTTGCAAAGGATCAGTCAATACAATCAGGAATTGGCCAATTTGCGGGTAAAAATAGAAAGCTTTAATAAAAAAATAAAATCCCGAGACGAAATTCCTGTCGCGCTGGAGAATCTTTCCCGTTTAGCGTCGGATAATGGTGTAAAGATTGAACAGATGATGCCTGATGAAGCACGCAGCGAAGTTGTTTTTAATAATGCGGAAGGCAATTTTGTGGCTATTCCGATTGTGATTGGGGCGCGCAGCAGTTATCATGATTTTGGGCGGTTTATCAATAAACTAGAAGCCGCGGGGATTTTTTTAGGCATTACGGATTTTGGCATTGCGGCGAATTCCGCGGACAGCAATCAGCATTTGATCAAGCTCGTTTTGCGCTTGGTCATTTTTGAAGCAGCTGAAAAATCGGATAAAGCAGACAAGAAAACATCAAGAGCGGCCAAATAAATGCGGCATATGGATACAAAACGGATTTTTTTGATTGTGGTTTTGACCCTAGCTTTCTTTAAGATGGACCAGTTTGTTTTTGCCAGTTCTTCTGAGGCCCAAAAAGATTTTGTGTATAATGATCATGGCAAACGTGACCCTTTCTGGTCTTTGTTGGGAAATCGCGGCGCAATATTAAATTTTGATAATGATATTCAGGCCAGCGATATGATATTAGAGGGAATTCTCGTTGAGCCAAACGCAGGTAGTGTTGCTATTATCAATGGCAATATTATCAAGGTTGGTGACAAGGTCGGGTTTTTTATTGTTAAAGAGATTCAGGTCAACGTAGTGATTTTGGCAAAAGGCCAAGAGATTGTTACTTTAAAATTAAAGAAGGAGGAATGACATGTCACAGATCCTAATAGCGGCATTGATCGCTTTATGGGGGGTGTGGGTTACCCCTTTGCAGGCAGAAGATAAGCCGCAAGTAGCCACCGAGGTCAATCAAAATGAAACTCAGGCAGCGCCAGAAGTTGCCGCGCCAGCGGATAAAACAGCTGCTGCGGTAGAAAAGGTTGATGTCGCCGAGGGCGGGAATGTCAGCATTGATTTTCGTGACGCGGATATTCAAAATGTCCTTAGGATCCTTTCGTATAAAAGTGGTGTTAATATTGTAACAGGGCCTGAAGTGACGGGACTTGTCACGATCAAGCTAAAAGATGTGCCATGGAAGCGCGCATTAGAAGTTATTTTGGAAACCTATGGTTATGGTTATGAGTTAAAAGATAATATCATCACGGTAACCACCATTGACGGGATGAAAAAGCGCCGTGAAGATGCGACCCTTTTAGCTGAGCAAGAACCACTGGTAACAAGGACGTTTATTCTCAACTATGCAAAAGCTTCTGAGGTTATTGCGTCATTGGACAAAATGAAAACTGCCAGAGGATCTATTAATTATGATGAACGGACTAATACTTTAATTGTCCGAGATCTTTCGCGCAATATGGATCTTGTCGAAACGGTTGTCAAGCAGTTGGACAGGACCACCCCGCAAGTTTTGATTGAAGCCAAAGTTGTTGAAACTACACTGGATAATGCCGAAAAACTTGGCATTGATTGGACAGCGCAAATTTCGGTTTCGGGTGCAAAGCGTCCCTCAACATGGCCGTTTGCCGCTCATTCGAATGAAACATATATGAAAACAAATGATTTTCCTGCAGCGGCAGCAACGGATTTTGCTTTAGGAACATTGAGTTTTCAACAGATGCAGGCTGTGATGAATATGTTGCGTAACAGGACGGATACGAATATTTTGTCCAATCCGCGTATTGCAACATTAAATAATAAGTCAGCTAAAATCGTTGTAGGAAAAGAATATCCTTTTCCTCAATATACGTATAACGATCAGCAGGCAAAGTATCAGGTCAGCGGTTGGGAGTATAAGGATATCGGGATTATTTTTGATGTGACCCCGCATGTCAATAATGCAGGGTTTATTACGCTGGAACTTAGGCCACAGGTGACTGACATTTTAGGTTTTGTGACGGTAGAAAACGCTTCGGTTCCCCAATTAAGCAAGGAAGAAGCAAAAACCAACGTCATGATCAAAGACGGTGAAACTTTGGTTATCGCTGGATTGATCAAAGACCAAGTCACGGACACCAAGAAAAAGCTTCCATTCTTAGGGGACATCCCCTTGCTTGGGCTTCTTTTTCAGCACAGCGAAAAGACGATCGTCAAACAAGATCTTTTGATTTTTGTGACGCCGCACATCATCAATAACGACGAGACGACTCCTCCCGCGAAGTAAAGTAAAGGGAATCGAAAGTCTCTTAAAAGAAAATTTTATCCCTATTTTAGGATAATCCTATTTTCTTTCGGAGTCTGCGATTCGGCCTTTTTAAAATTTTAACTTTTTCACAAGCGAGGTGTGGAGTGTCACGCGAAATTTTAGTTCATATTGGCCCCGGAGAAACACAGGCGGCCATTATTCAGGACGGCCATTTGGATGATTTTCATCTGGAAGTCGGCCATCATCAATCTATACTCGGAAATATTTACAAAGGTAGAGTCGAGTCTATCTTGCCGTCGATCAATGGCGCTTTTGTCAATATCGGGCAGGAAAAAAACGGGTTTTTGTATTTGACGGATGTGGTCGCAGCCCAGACGGCGGATGAACCTGCAGGTCCAATGAAAATCATCAAAAAGATTTTTGGCCGCAAAGAAAAAAAAGATCCGGCCGCTCAAGCGCAACCCGTCCCATTAAAGCAAGGCCAAGAAATTTTAGTGCAAGTGGTTAAAGAACCTTTTAGTACTAAGGGCGCGCGGTTGACCAGCCATATTTCTTTGGCGGGCCGCTTTGTCGTTTATATGCCGTATGACACGCACGGCGGGGTCTCTAAGAAGATTGAAAGTCACGACGAGCGTCAACGCTTGCGAGGTCTGTTAGACGGTTTTGATTTTGTCACTAGCGGCGGGTTTATCGTGCGCACCGCCTCGCATGAGAAGGGGACCCAAGAGTTAACGCGCGATGCGCGGTTTCTTTATAAGATTTGGCAGCAGATCTTAAGACTCTCCGAGCAGAAACAGGCGCCGACTTTGATTTATAAAGAATATGATTTGATCTGGAAAATTGTCCGCGATTATTTTACCAATCAGGTCGATAAGCTGATCATTGATTCTGAAGAAGAATACATTAAGGTCCGCAAATTTGTGGCCAACTTAATCGGCAAAGAACAGATTGAAAAAGTTTTTCTTTACAATGAACCGACTCCGCTTTTTGAAGCCAAAGGGGTCGCGCAGGAATTGCATAAGATTTATGACACGAAGGTGATGCTCAAATCCGGCGCATATGTGGTCATTGAGCCGACCGAAGGCTTGACGGTCGTCGATGTCAACAGCGGAAAGTTTAAGACCCGGGCAACGCCGGAAGACGCTGCTTTCATGGTTAATATGGAAGCGGCAACCGAAATTGCGCGACAGCTTCGTCTGCGGGATATGGGTGGGATTATTGTCATTGACTTTATTGATATGAGCAAGGAAGGGCATAAACGTAAAGTCATTGAAACGCTCGAGCAGGAATTAGCGCGCGATTATGCCAAGAC
>JAYRHV010000221.1:0-1522 GCA_041907165.1 Candidatus Omnitrophota bacterium
GATTTGACATTTGCCGCGCCGGCTTTTGCGGTGCGCTACGTCGGGGCATGGCCGTTGTTTGTCGATGTTGAAGAAAAATATTTTCAAATCGACCCAGAGAAAATCAAGGATTTTTTGACCCGTGGGTGTATTTATAAAAATGGGCAGTGCATTAATCGCAAAACCAGACGCCGCGTCCGCGCACTTTTGCCAGTCCATTTGCTGGGGCATCCGGTTGAAATGAAGCCTGTGATGGCGTTGGCCAAAAAATTTGGTTTGGCGGTTGTTGAGGATGTTGCGGAAAGTCTTGGTGCTCTCTGCGACGGAAAAAAAGTCGGGACCTTTGGCGATATCGCTGTTTTAAGTTTTAATGGAAATAAAATTATTACCTGCGGCGGGGGAGGGATGCTTTTGACCGACTCTAAAACTTTGGCTAAGAAAGCGAGTTATTTAACAACACAAGCTAAGGATGACCCCGTCGAGTCTATCCATAATACGATTGGGTATAATTATCGGTTAAATAATTTGCAGGCGGCCGTCGGTCTGGCGCAGTTTGAAAAGTTAGATATGTATATTGAAAAGAAAAATGCCATTGCCCAAAATTATGCGCAAACTCTTAAGGAAGTCTGCGGCCTGCGTTTGCCGCAGCAAGCACCGTGGGCACGCTCGATTTGGTGGTTATACACTGTTTTGGTCGACAAACAAAAATATGGAGTCGATGCCAGAGCGTTAATGAAAGTTTTAGAATTGCAAAATATCCAAACACGGCCTCTGTGGCATCCTCTGCACAGCCTTAAAGCTTTTAAAGGGTGCATGGCTTACAAAATTGAGAAATCACTAAAGTTGTATCAGCAAGCCTTGAGTTTGCCGTCGTCGGTGGGGATGACAGAAAAACAGCAAAATCAGGTGGTGAAAGTTTTATGTGGCAACATGAAAAATAAAGGGAAGAGGACAAATGTTTAAAAATTTTGTTTTTGATTTCTGGGCGTGGTGGGGATTTTTTGCGCAATTCTTGTTTATGATGAGCTTTGTCGTTCAGTGGTATAAATCCGAAAAGTTAAAGCAAAGCCATTTGCCAAATGAGTTTTGGTATTTGCGTTTGGTCGCGTCTTTAATGCTGATCGTTTACGTAGTCAAAAAGCAGGACTTGGTTTTTTTTATCGGTGTTATTTTGCAGTCGGCGATTTATATACGCAATATCATTTTGATCAAAAACGGAGATCAAGCAAATGTCTAATTTAATTTCGATCGTTGTCCCGGTTTACAATGAACAGCAAAGCCTTGCGCCTTTGTTTGAAAAAATAAGTGCCGTGATGAAGGATATTTCACAAAAATCGTTTGAAGTTATTTTTATCGACGATGGCAGCAGTGACGGGTCTTGGGAGGTCATCGAAAAGTTGGCAGCTAAAAATGTCTATACGGTCCGTGCGGTTCGTTTTCGCAAAAATTTTGGCAAGTCTCAGGCTTTGTCGGTGGGGTTTGCGCTGGCGCAAGGTGATCCGATTATTTCTATGGACGGGGACTTGCAGGATGATCCGCAGGA
>JAYRHV010000222.1:0-3650 GCA_041907165.1 Candidatus Omnitrophota bacterium
CGTTCAAAGGTCCAGCCTTCGCTGCTTTTGACGCCCGGAATTTTTCCTTCGCTGGCGAGCTCTAAAATCGTTGGCGGTTCAATTTCTAAGTACGCTGAGACTTCTTCGACGTTTAAGACGTCTTCGATCATTTGACATTTGCCGTGGAAGATTGCCCCTTCAACTATCGTAAGCTTTGGTGTGGAAATGTTTCCGCTTAAAACGGCACTAGGCATGAGGACCAACATTTTTCGCGCGATAATGTCCCCTCGGATTTTACCGGCGATGATGATGTTTTCTCCGGTAATGTGCGCTTCGACAAAGGCGGTATTACCGACGGTAAGTGTTCCTTTGCATTCGAGTGTGCCGTTAAAGTTGCCGTTGACTTTAAGATTGACCGGATCTTTAAACGAGAGTGTTCCTTGCATTTGCGCGTTTATTTCAATGGTCTTTTCGTCTGACTCAGCAACAGTTGTTGCGCGGCGCGATAAAAGGGACATGGGCATCTCCTCTATACGGACATTTTTCTAAAGATCAAAACGATAAACAGAAATATTCTAGAGGACAAATCTTTATTTGGAAATGATAATTTGAAAAATTATCATTTAAGCAAATGATAGCCTAAACCGGCGATCATGGCTGCATTGTCCACACAAAGACTCATGGGCGGAATAAAAACTTCGATGCCGTTTCGTTTGCCTTCTTGACTTAAACTTTGCCGCAGGGCAGAATTGGCCGCGACCCCGCCGCCTAAAGCTAAGGTTTTGATTTTTCTTTTAAGACAGGCGGCAATGCTTTTTTTTACGAGGATGGAAACAACACTATTTTGAAAACTGTAGGCAACTTGCGCTAACTCTGTAGGCGTCGATGGTTTATTCTTTTGATGATAGTGCAGGACAGCTGTCTTGATACCGCTAAAACTAAAATCATCTGTCCCTGCCATCGGCGCACAAGGAAAATGAAGGCTGCTGTTAGTCCCGATTTTGGCGATGCGGTCAATCGCGGGCCCGCCGGGATAGCCGAGTCCTAAAATACGGCTGACTTTGTCGAAAGCCTCCCCTGCGGCGTCATCTTGGGTTTGGCCGAGCAATTTAAAATTTGTCGGAGATTTCATCAAATAAAGGCTCGAATGTCCGCCGGAAACGATCAGGCCAATCGCCGGAAGTTTGGGGAGCCTTGAAATATTTCCCTGTGTGTACAGAAAGTTCGCATACAGATGCGCTTTGATATGGTCGACTTCAACTAAAGGCTTTTTTGTGGCAAAGCTTAAAGCGCGTGCATACGAAATCCCAACGAGCAAAGAACCGATAAGCCCGGGTGATGTTGTCACGGCAATTGCTCCGACGTCCTTGAGGGTCATACCGGCACGCTCAAGGCCCGATTGGACAACAGCGCTGATGAGCTCTAATTGTCGACGGGAGGCAATCTCAGGGATAATGCCGCCAAATTTGCTGTGTTCTTTAAGACTTGTGGCAACAACGTTTGATAAAATCAGGTGTCCGTCTTTAACAAGCGCGCAGGCGGTCTCATCACAGGAAGTTTCGATGCCTAAGACTATCATATTATTGATTCTGCAGACGGATCATTTCCTGCACCGTTATAAATTCGTAGCCTTGGGCGCTGAGAGCTTTGATTTGTTCGGACATGACACCCCATGAAGTTGTCCGCGCATGTCCGATGGCAACAGCGACCCCGTGGGTCTTGGCCCGCAAGGCAAGTGCGGCAAATTGCTGCTCGATGTCGGCTCGTTTGCTGCTATTGTCCAAAAAAATATCGCGACCGGTAAAAGGCAAATTTAATTTTCCAGCCAGCGTCTTACAAACCGATTGACTTGTCACGCGGCTGTCGACAAAAAATAAATTGCGTTTGGCTAATTCTTTAAAAATAATGTACAGAACGCGGCTGTCTTCGGTCGCTTTGGAGCCTTCGTGATTATTAATACCAGAAAGGTGCGGGACACTTTGTATCGCTTCGTTTAAACGTTTGACGATTTGCGTTGAGGACATCGACGTCTTAATAAAGTAATTTGCTGGATATTCTTCCCGAAAAACATGTGGTTCCAAAGGCAAATGCAGCATCACTTCTTTGCCCTGAGCATTTGCACATTGCGCCACATCACTCGAATGCGGCAGTTGGGGCAAAATTGAGATTGTGACCGGCTCAGTTATGGCGGAAAGACGGCTGCAGTCCTTTGCGCTGTATCCGCTGTCATCGATAATGAGGGCAATTTTACCAATTGTTGGTATTGCGGCTGGTTTTTGGACAGATGGTGGCAGTAAAACACTTTGAGGAATGTTTGCAGGAGTTTTTATGCCGGCTTTAACCGTCTGAGTTTTGTTTGGATGTTTAGTTTTGGGGCCATAAGCTTTAAATAAAAAAAAAGCTTGGATTAAAACGATAAAAAATAAAACAATAACGGCAAGATTTGGTTTGGAGGCCTTGCCGTTATTGTTACGTAAATTATTGATGAAAAACGGGAACATTTTTAGTTTGTCGCGCCGAACTTTTTGTATACACGTATTCCTTTGACTGCCGTGATGGCAGCTTGCACTTGATTGTCATTGATCAGACGATCATGCGCTTCTTTTTCTTTTTGGGTCAATTGCAATTTTGCGGGATCATCGGAAGATTTTGCTTCAATGTTATTGAAGATTTTTTCAAGATCCTTTTGTTTTTTTGCGAGAGCTTTTTCTTCTTCAGTTTCTTCTTTGGCAAATTTGCGTTCAATCACAATATCAGGGGTGATGCCTTTGCCATGAATCGAGCGGCCGGAGGGCGTAAAGTATTTGCTGGTTGTCAGCCTCAGGCCCGACCCGTCGGGAAGAGGCAGCACGGATTGGACAGAACCTTTACCAAAAGATTGTTCACCTAAGATGACTGCTCGTTTATTGTCTTGCAAAGCACCGGCTAAAATTTCGCTGCCCGAGGCGCTTCCCTGATTAATGAGTACAACAACCGGCACGTCGGTGACTTTGCCTTGCGTGTTCTTAGAGTACGTCTCAATGTCCTGCGCCGGATGTCGCCCTTTAGTTGATACAATCAGTTGGCCGGCCGGAAGAAAATCTTCACTGATCTTAATGGCCACATTAAGCAAGCCGCCGGGATTATTGCGCAGGTCAACAATTAAGCTGTCCATCCCCTGTGTCCGAAGTTTTTCAAGAGCTTTGTGCATTTCGGTAAATGAATCTTCGCGAAACTCAGCTAAGCGAACATAACCGATATGGTCATCGAGAATCATAACGTCCTTGACGTCTTGGATCTGGATAATTTCACGCTTGATGGTAAAATCTAAAAGTTTAAAATCATCTTCACGCAAGACCGTCACTTTGACGTCTGTGCCCGGTTCGCCGCGC
This sequence comes from Candidatus Omnitrophota bacterium, assembly GCA_041907165.1. Taxonomy (GTDB): domain Bacteria; phylum Omnitrophota; class Gorgyraeia; order Zapsychrales; family JANLHA01; genus JADLGJ01. Next base: position 3,333 of record JAYRHV010000222.1, read on the forward strand.
AACTTTTTGACCGCGTCGTTAAGGCTTAAGTCTTTGGTTAACGCACCTTCAATTTTGACAATACGGTCTCCTGCTTTAATCCCTGCTTTGTAAGCCGGTGTATCATCAATGGGGGTTACGACAGTCAATAATCCATCTTTGATTGAAATTTCTATCCCCAGTCCGCCGAATTTACCCTGCGTTTCGCTTTTAAGCTCCTTGTAATCGTCTGGAGTCAAGAATTGGCTGTGTGGATCCAGTGAACTTAACATTCCCTTTAAAGAGCCGTAAATAAGTTCTTGTGGGGTTTTGACGTCAACATATTCGCTTTGGATAGTC
>JAYRHV010000223.1:0-1665 GCA_041907165.1 Candidatus Omnitrophota bacterium
GAAAATGATTGTTTTAATACAAATTAACAGCGGCAGGGTCCGTTCGATAATGACCCAGTAAGTACTGCTGATATTAAAATCCAGTCGCAGATAAAAAGCCATCACATAAGCGATGGTCACCAAAACAAGATGCACAACGACAACAATCGGACGACGGAACTTAAGGAGTAATGGTTTTATATTCATAAGCCTAATATAGAAATTTAAAAAATTTGAAACCAATCATAGCAAAAATTAATGACGTACGCCTTCTTTTTTCACAACTTTGTACGCCGTTAAAAAAAGAATATATAGATCAAACGTCAAAGACCGTCGATGCAAGTATTCTTCATCAAACGAAACTTTTTGGGGGATTGGTAAATCATCACGTCCGTTGACTTGAGCCCAGCCGGTAATGCCGGGGATCAACCTGTGCACACCTTTGGCTGTTCTTAGGGCCACTAAATCATCCTGATTAAACAGAGCCGGACGCGGTCCCACAAAACTCATTTCTCCTTTGAGGACATTGAATAATTGCGGCAATTCATCAAGACTGTACTTGCGTAAAAATTTCCCCCCTGGAATTAAGTAGTCTTGCGGATTTTTCATCAGATGCGTGGCCAGCTGGGGTGTGTCGGTGCGCATGGTCCTGAATTTGACCATTTTGAAAATGTTGTTATTGACACCGACGCGATCCGTCCAAAAAAAAGCCGGGCCTTTGGATTTTAATTTGATAAAAGCGCCAATCAAAAAAATCGGCAAAGCCAAGAGAATGATTAAAATAATCGCTAAAGTCAGGTCAAGGGTGCGTTTTATCATGTTTAAAAGGATTTAACGGTTTCTGCAATCCCCTCTTCGAGCGTAAAGGGCGGTTTCCAACCGAGTAAATTTTGGATTTTACGGCTGTCAACGCACAGAGACCCGGTTAATTTTTCTATCGCTTTATTTTGTCTACACAGAGCCCCGAGCTTGTTTAAAAAATCTGGCGGTAAAGAAAATAAAATGAGTCGCTTGTTTTTTGCCGCAGCGATCAGCCGCAGAAGATCCGGTGTTGAAATATCTCCCCCATCACTGACTAAAAAAGTTTCGCCGATCGCCTTAGGATGCGTGATGCACAGTGTTATCGCATCGATAAGATTGCCCAGATAAAGAAAACTGCGTTGATTGCGGATATTTTTAAACGGCAACGGCAGCCCCAACGAAGCGAGCTTAATCAAATTTTTAAAATTTGCTTTCACCCCCGGGCCATAGACTAAGGGTAGCCGTAAAATGACGGTCGGTAACCCCGTCTGAAGCGAAATATTTTTCAATACGTCTTCAGCTTCCCTTTTGCTTATTCCATAGGCATCTTCGGGTGCCGGGATATCAGTTTCTTTGTAAGGGCGGTTTGCCCTTTCACCATTGACTTTGACAGAACTGATAAAAATAAATCTTTTGACCCCCGCTTCTTTGGCCATGCGCGCCAAATGTTCTGTCCCCTGGACATTGGCTTTGCGAAAATCTTCAAGCGGATTTCCCGACGGGTCTTTGAGAATGTGCACGCGTGCGGCCAAGTGGACGACAACATCGACATCAGCAAAATCACTTTGAGGGCAAACAGACGTACCCGTTAAGTCCACAGCAACGCCGATAACCCCTTGCGGCAGAGTGTTTGGTTCGGACTCTTTTCGAAAGGTTCCCTTAACC
>JAYRHV010000224.1:0-3118 GCA_041907165.1 Candidatus Omnitrophota bacterium
CGTCAGCGGCGCTTTTCATTCGACCTTGATGCAAACGGCTGCAGATAATTTTGTTGGCGAGCTGGCCAAAGTCAAAATCACTGCCCCGCATATTCCTATCCTGAGCAATGTCGATGCTGCGCCGACAACGGACGCCGCATTGATCCAAAAGAATTTGGGTTTGCAGATTACCTCTTCTGTCCAATGGGTCTTAAGCGTCGAGAAAATGGCCGCTTTGGGGGTTGAGGATTTTGTTGAAATCGGCCCCGGCAAAGTGCTCAAGGGTCTTATCCGCCGCATCAATCCTGCTTTGCGTGTCCACAATATCGAAAAACCCTCTGATATCGATGCTTTGTCCTTTTAGAATTTCCGTCGGAATAATTTAATATCCACTTGACGTGGTTTTATATTTTCGGGTATAGTTATAGCAAATTTCTTAAGAGGATTTTGTCATGAAAACATTAAAAACATTAAAAAATTTGTTTGATAAGCACCGGGAGTCTTTTAGGACGACGTATCATGTTAAGGCTGTTGGCGTTTTCGGGTCATACAGCCGCGGCAAGGCAACAGCTAAAAGTGATCTTGACATTCTGGTTGAATTTTCGCAAACGCCAACCATTTTTAAATTTGTCGAACTTGAAAGACAGCTTAGTCGCACCTTGGGCGTTAAAGTCGATTTGGTTACCCGCAATGCGTTAAAACCACTTATAAAAAAAGAAATTCTTAACGAAGTCATATTCTTATGAGCCTAAGAAGCGAAGAGCTGTATATTAAAGATATCCTCAATGCAATTGCGCATATTGAAGAGTACACAAAGGGGATTTCTTTTTTGAAATTCTCAAAGAATCAGATGATTATTGATGCCGTTGTCAGAAATTTTGAAATTATCGGCGAAGCGGCGAATAAATTGTCTGCTAAAACCAAGGCGACTGCCGCAGATATCCCGTGGGAAGATGTTACCGGCATGAGAAATAAAATCATCCATGAATATTTTGGTGTCGATCTTCAAATCATCTGGCAAACGATCAAAGAGTCCCTACCTGCTTTTAAAAAATCTATCTCGAAGTTAAAGTAAAGGTTAATTTAAAAACCCCGCGACATCGACGATTTGCTGTTTTAGAATTTCCGTCGGAATAATTTAATCTCCCCTTGACGAAATTCAATATTCGTAGGTATAATTACTTATCTTTGCTTTTTAAAAAGTACTATTGCTCTTAGACTATGCTCGACTACAACCAGTTGAAAAAGATTCTACCGCACGCGTATCCCTTTGTATTGCTTGACCGTGTTGAGCGATACATCCCCGGCCAAAGTCTTGTGGCCATCAAAAATATCACCGCTAACGAATGGCCGTTTTTAGAATCCCTTGAACGTTTGGAACATTATCCCGAAACGCTTTTAATCGAAGCCGCCGCACAGGCGGCTTTAGTGTTATATAGAGCCCCGCGACAAGACTCATCGGCCAGACCTGCGTTTATTGGCAAGGTCAAGGCGGATTTTTTTTCGCCGGTTAATGTGGGCGATCAAGTATCAATCAATGTGAAGTCATCCCGTGTTATCGGAAACGGCGGTTATTCCGACGTGGAAGTGTTGGTCAACGATGAAAAGAAGGCGGATATAACAGCGTTTTACAGTATACCCCAATGAGCCAACTAGACCCAAAGCGCAGAGTGGTTGTCACAGGACTTGGTGTCGTCTCCTCAATCGGCATCGGCTGGCAAGAGTTTTGGAAAAATCTTTTGGCGGGCAAGTCGGGGATTGATCGGGTAAGGTCAATTGATACAACGCATTATGACAATCATCGTGCTGGAGAAGTGAGGTGTTTTTTTCCGACAGACTTTATTAATCGACATAAAGTTGCCAAGTTGGGAAGGGCGTCACTTTTTGCAATCGTTGCCAGCAAATTAGCCATTAAAGATGCTAAACTTTCCAACAAAGATTTTAAGAAATCTATTGGGGGAGTCTGTGTCGGTACAACCATGGGGGAGTCCCAGCTTATTGAATCGATGGAAAAAACCTGTGTTGATTCGGATGAATCGCATGTTAAGAACTTGGAAGCTTTGTCGTATCCGGCGAATTCAATTGCGACTAATGTGGCAGATGAATTAAAAATTAAAGGACAGAATCTATTATTTGCCAATGCCTGCGCCGCTGGAAATTATGCAGTAGGTTATGCTTTTGATTTGATTCGTTCTGGGAACGCTGATGTGATGCTCGCAGGTGGAAGCGATGCCTTATCGCGGATTGCTTTTACAGGATTTGGTCGGCTTTATGCGATGTCGCCGGATGTTTGTCGACCATTTGATCTTAATCGAAAAGGCATGATGTTAGGAGAAGGGGCTGGGATGTTGCTTTTGGAAGATTACGATTCCGCTATTAAGCGCAACGCTCCTATTTATGCAGAAATATTAGGTTATGGAATGTCTTGCGATGCAAAAGATATGACTAACCCGGATCCTCAAAGTGTTGCAAGAGCAATTAGCAAATCTTTGGTATCGGCAGGGTTGGATTGTTCTCAAGTAGATTATATTTCTGCTCATGGGACTGGCACCCCTGAGAACGATAAGGCTGAATGTGAAGCGATTAATAGAGTTTTTGGCGAATTCATGCGAAAAATACCCGTCAGTTCAATTAAATCTATGCTGGGGCATACGATGGGTGCGGCTTCAGCTTTAGAATCTATTGCGTGTTGTTTAGCGGTGAAATATGGCGTAATCCCTCCGACGATAAATCTAGAAAATATTGATCCATTTTGTGATATCGATTGTGTTCCAAATATAAGTCGAAAACATAAAGTTAAAGTTGCCCTAAACAATTCCCAAGCGTTTGGGGGGAATAATGCGTGCGTTCTTTTGAGAATACTAAAATGAAAAAAAATGATTTTGATGTTGTCATTATTGGAGGAGGAATTGGCGGATTAATTTGTGGATGTTATTTAATGCAGAAGGGTATTAGGACTGTTATTGTTGAACGCAATTCAACTGTAGGTGGGTATTGCAATTCATTTAAAATCCGAGATATTTCATTTGATGGTTGTGTCCACGCATTGGGTAATGTTTCAAAAGGGAGTATTTTTTATAAAATACTTGAAGATTTGGATATTGTTAAAGACTTAAATCTAATTCAACATAATCCGTCA
>JAYRHV010000225.1:0-1824 GCA_041907165.1 Candidatus Omnitrophota bacterium
ACTTAAATTCTTAACATCAATAAATGTCAAATATCCCGGCGGGTACATCATTTTTTCCGACGGATAAAAGATTATATCAACATTCTCTTTCTTTGCCAATAAAACATCTTTTTTTTTGTCCCGAGGGTATTTTGCAAAATCTTCATGGGGCCCAAATTGTGTGGGGTTCACAAAAATGCTTAAAATGCAGATATCATTTTCTTTTTTTGCGCGCCGCAAAAGCGATAGATGTCCATCATGCAAAGCTCCCATCGTCGGGACAAAGCCAATGGTCTTGTCTTTTTTACGTGCTGAGCTTAAAGCTTTTTGGACTTGCGCGATGGTCGTTGTAATTAACATAAAAGTTTTTTGTCAACAGAAGGCGCGATTTCACGCAAGGGGTTAAAAACAAATTTTCTTTTTGTGATCTGTGGATGCGGGATTTGGAGTTTTTTATTTTTTATTTTACGCTTTCCATAGAGCAGAATATCAAGGTCGATAGGGCGAGGACCGTTTTTGATTATCGACACGCGTCCCAACTTTTGTTCAATTTCTTTTGTGCATTGCAAAAGTTTTAAAGGCGAAAGTTTTGTTTCACCAGCCAAAACACCGTTTAAGTATAGAGCTTGCGCAACACCGCCGAGCGGTTTGGTTTCAATAGGGGTGGAAATTTTTGTGACTTTGATACTAGACTTGTTAAGAAGGTCGACCGCATCGCTAATATTTTTTTTTCGGTCACCCATGTTAGAGCCATACGCTAGATAGACAGTCGGCATATTAATTTGTATAAGGCTGTTTGAGCATAGAAGGTTAATCCAAACAGCCTTTTGATTATAAAATTTTACTTAAACGATTGACCGCTTCAGTTAAACGTTCTGTTGGCATAGTAATTGTCATGCGAACAAAACCTTCCCCCGCCTCCCCAAACCCGACACCCGGGGTAACGACAATATTCGCTTTTTCTAAGAATGCAGCTGCGGTTTCCATAGACGAATTAAATCCTTTCGGAAGCCGTGCCCAGACATAAAAAGCGGCCTTTGGCGGCGGAACTTTCCATCCTAAACTGCGCAAGCCATTGATTAGGCAGTCGCGGCGTTCTTCATACATCCGACGTAGATCGTCGAGCTCTTCGTGTTTGGTTCGCAGGGCTGTTACGCCGGCGACTTGTATTGCTTGAAAAATGCCAGAATCAAAATTGGATTTGACTTTTGCCAGCGCGGCGATCAGTTTGGGATTTCCGCAAGCCCAGCCGATGCGCCAGCCGGTCATATTATATGTTTTGGAGAACGAATGAAATTCAATGGCAATATCTTTAGCGCCGTCAACTTCCAAAATACTCGGCGGCTTTACGCCGTCGAAATATATTTCCGAATACGCCATATCCGAAATAAGGATGATGCCTTTTTCACGGGCCAGAGCAACTAATTCTTTATAAAAGTCGATTGTCGCCGTCGCAGAAGTTGGGTTATTAGGGTAATTCACGTACATTGCCTTGGCGTCTTTGATTTCGGCTAATTTTTTTAAGTCAGGCAAAAATCCGTGGCCTTCCTTTAAGGGAAGATTGACAACCTTTCCGCCGGCAAAAGCAATCGAGGCGCGATACGCCGGATAGGCTGGGTCTGTCAAAATGACTTTGTCTTTGGGATTAATTATTCCCAGCGGCAAATGGGCCAAGCCTTCCTTAGAACCAATTAAAGGATAAATTTCATTGTCAGGATTTAATTCAACGCCAAAACGGTTTTTAAACCACAATGCGATTTCGCTGCGCAGCAATGGCAATCCGGCATCAAAAGCATAGCGGTGATTGGCTGGATCAGCGACGGATTTTTTCATCGCTTCGATAAT
>JAYRHV010000226.1:0-3988 GCA_041907165.1 Candidatus Omnitrophota bacterium
ATCCGGGGTGCCTTCGAGATCCACACCGGAATAGCGGTTGTCAAAGAAAAGTTCCTGCCATTGGCGCACCATGCCAAGATACTTATTGTCGATGACCAAAATTTTGACCGGGAGCTTATGGATAAAAATGGTTGCCAGTTCACAAAGCGTCATCTGAAATCCACCATCGCCGACAACAGCAACAACCACATCATTGGGTTTACCAAATTGCGCACCGATAGCCGCCGGAAAACCATACCCCATAGTTCCCGCACCGCCGGAAGAAATCCATTTATCGCCGTCATTGGTCAAATAAAACTGTGCCGCCCACATCTGATGTTGGCCGACGTCAGTCGTCACAATCGCATTGCCTTTTGTCACTTTATAAAGTTCGTCCAAAACATGCTGGGCGGTCAGACCATTATCGGTCTTATATTTTAAGGGAAATTCCTTTTTGTAAAATTCAAGTTCCTTAAGCCAGTCGGCTGTGTCCAGCGCCTCGACATGTTTTAATAATTCCTCGACGATCTGGCGGGCATCGCCAATCAAACTCGCATCCGGCTTGACGATCTTTCCGATTTCTGCAGGATCAATATCAATATGCAGTTTCTTGGCGCCAATACAAAATTCATCATTATTTCCATTGATCCGGTCATCCCAGCGGGACCCGATCGAACAAATCAAATCGCAATTGACCAGTGCTTTATTCGAATACGCTGTCCCGTGCATACCAATCATCCCCAAAGACAGAGGATGCGTCTCGGGAAAAGCGCCTTTGCCTAAAAGAGTATTCGTCACAGGAGCATTTAATTTTTCGGCTAAAGCGCGCACGGCTTTGCTCGCGCGAGAAATGACTGCGCCATGACCGATCAAAAGTAAAGGTTTTTTGGAACCCTTAAAAATTTTTGCAAATTTTTTTATATCCGCAGGACTTGGCTTAGATGGAATTTTGTATCCCGGAATATCCATTGCTGGATCCAACGACTCGCCGGTAAAAGGACCTGAGGTGACGTCCTTAGGTAAATCAATCAGCACAGGACCCGGCCGGCCGGTATTGGTAATATGAAAAGCTTCCTTAATAACGCGTGGAATGTCATTGCTATCTTTAACCAGATAACTGTGTTTAACAATGGGCATGGTAATGCCCGCAATGTCCGCTTCCTGAAACGCGTCTTTCCCCAGCATCGAACGAATCGTCTGTCCGGTCAAAACAATCATCGGCACCGAATCCATCATCGCGGTCAATATCCCTGTAACGGTATTCGTTGCCCCCGGGCCGCTGGTCACAAGCACCACACCGGGCTTTCCAGTGGCGCGGGCATAGCCGTCGGCCATATGGGTCGCGCCTTGTTCATGGCGGGTCAAAATAAGTTTGATCTTAGATCCCACCAAAGCATCAAAAATAGGGATGGCAGCGCCGCCAGAGAGGCCAAAAATATATTCGACCCCGTAGGACTCTAGGCATTTGATCAATGCCTCGCCGCCGGTCAATGTTTTAGATTGTTTAGATTTATTCTTCATAAAGCAATAGATAAAGTTGTAAAAAAGTTGAGCTTAATATTAACTAAACACGCTTTAAAAAGCAAGCAATTTTTAGCAACTTTCTCTTCGAGAAATGGCTAAGATAAAACACTTGATTAAACCAAAGAAATCATTTAAGCTCTTGGAAATTAAAACTAAAGGAACTTACTTTTATGATTAGAGAATCTCGTGTACTTGAAGTTTTGTCTAAAATTATTGACCCTGATTTTAATCGCGACATCGTCAGTTTAGGGTTCGTGCAAAATATTAAAATAAGTCAAGGCCATGTTTCTTTTGATATTGCGCTAACGACGCCAGCGTGTCCTATCAAAGATGAATTTCAAAAACAGGCCGAAATGCTCGTCAAAAATTTAGAAGGCGTCCAAACAGTAGCGGTCAAAATGACCACACTGCCGCGCAAAACCGCCATCCCGGCTCAAAACGGGGAGTCGGCCCTTAAAGCTGTCAAATCAATCATTGCCGTTTCATCCTGTAAGGGCGGTGTGGGCAAATCGACTATGGCCGCGCATTTGGCCCTTGAGCTTTCTGCCCGAGGATATAAAGTCGGACTTGTCGACACCGACATCCACGGGCCGTCGGTACCGGCCTTGTTTGATCTTCATCATGTTGAAATTTTTACCAACGAAAAAAGACAATTTATTCCCATTGAGTTTCACAAATTAAAAATCATGTCGTTTGGATTTTTGCTCGGGGAACAACCAGCCGTGATGCGAGGCCCGATGATCACGCAATATGTCCAACAAATTTTACACTCAACCGCATGGGGAGAACTGGATTACCTATTTATCGATATGCCCCCGGGAACAGGCGATATTCAATTGACAATCACACAAACGATTGCTTTAAGCGGCGCTGTGATCGTGACGACCCGTCAAACGCTTTCGCTCGTTGACGTAGCGCGTGGAATATTGATGTTTGAAAAGGTCAATGTGCCAATTTTAGGAATTATCGAAAACATGTCGTATTTTATTTGCGACAATTGCGATAAAAAGCATTATATTTTTGGCGGCAGCGCCGAGCAATCGCTCAAAGAGCGTTTCGGACTTGATATTCTCGCAGAGGTTCCTCTTTTACCGCAATTTACAAAAAAAGTTTTTGGGCCTATGGCCAACGAATTTATCATGACCGCCGTTGATAACACAGTGCGCGCTCTAGGAAAGATGAGCATTCTCCAAAAGCAGGTCCCTGTAATCCGTTTTGACGCCACGCACACATTTCTTAAATGGCCCGATGGGGAAGAAATCAAAGTCAACAACCGTGATCTGCGCTTGAGTTGTCGCTGCGCTTTGTGCGTAAATGAAATGACAGGGGAGTTGATGTTAAAGGAAAAAGATGTCGCCGAAAATATTGCCCCCAATGCCTGTTTAGCTTTGGGTAATTATGTGATTGGCATCAATTGGAATGACGGACATTCGTCGGGAATTTATCCTTATCCAACGATCCGCAAGCTTGCTAAAAAATAAATCGTATTACTTACCGAGAATTTCTTTAAGCTCGCCGTTTTCGTGCAATTCGGCAATAATGTCGCAACCGCCAATGAGCTCTCCATTGACATATAACTGCGGATAGGTCGGCCAATCCGAATACTCTTTAAGTCCTTGGCGGATTTCTTCATCGTCAAAAATATCAAATGTCTTAAAAGTAATCCCATAACTTTTTAGGATACTGACAGCTTTAGCCGAAAATCCGCATTGGGGCATTTCGGCTGTACCTTTCATAAACAAAATAATTTTACTGCTTTTAAGCTGATCTTCGATACGTTTTTGTAATAGCGCATCCATTTTTTTCTCTCTCCTTTATACTATACCTGATATTGACTTTTAACCTCTTGCCATTTCTCTGGCGTGAATGTTTTTAAACCCAAAGCATGCACCGACGACTTAAACGCTTCCTTGAGCGGGGTTAAGACCATTTGATGTTGTTTGAGAAGCGGCATCCCTGCAAAAATGGGACTGATGACGAGCGCCTGCAAATGCTGGCCGTCTCGCCGAGGATCAAGGACATAGACCGTTGAGTTAGGGACTAATGATTCAATTTTGACTTTCAGTTCTGTGAGTGTCATTTACCATTCCTGTTTTATTTTTTTCCAATTTTCTTTAAACCACACAATAATATCTTCTGATTCATAAAGTGCCTTGCCGTCTACGACCAGACAAGGGACTTGGGTCTTGCCCCCAATCGTTAAAAGTTCTTGACGAAAAAGCTGATTGGACAACGTGTCTTTCATCGCAACCTCAATATCATTTTTTTTCATATAAGTGAGGACCTTTTGACAAAACGGGCACGTCGGCATGTAATAAAGAACCAAGTCAGTCATCAAATTAACTTTCGTATTGGGATTGCTTTTGCAAACATAAGTTTTCGACAAAAACGATCACTTTATTTTCTAGTTTCTTACCCGTAAAACGATTAATTTCCTGTAAGCATGTTGGGGATGTAACATTGACCTCTGTCAAATAATTTCCTA
>JAYRHV010000227.1:0-5852 GCA_041907165.1 Candidatus Omnitrophota bacterium
ACGCACTTGCGCGGGCAATTGGACTGGTCGATTTAGAGACAATATCTTGAAAACTTTGGATAGCTTGATCCGTTTTCCCACTTTTAAGGAATGTCCATGCTAAGCCATAATACGCTTTTTCGACGACCTGTTTTTGTGCGGCGTCTTTGGAGAATTTTTCAATGAGCTCTTGGTAGCTGGCAATTGCATTGGTGTAATTTGCTTGCGCATAGTCACTATTTGCTTTCCCAAGATACGCGTCGGCCAAGCGTAAACTTTGTGGATATTGACTGATGAGTTTCTGGTATGTTTCTGATGCTTTTTGATTATTGTCGGCATTCGCATAGAGTGTCGCCAAACCAATCAGAACGTCCTCGGAGGAAAGGTTTTTTTCTTGGGACAACTGCAGAGCTTCTTGAAAACTTTTTTCTGAAAGATCAAGTTTTTGCAGTTTTAAGTAACTCCAGCCTTCCCCGAGTTTTGAGAGTAAAGAGATTTTTGGTTCAACAGCTTTGTCTGCGGCTTGGGCATAATAACTGATTGCAGATAGATAATTTTCGTCATTGTAATAAGATTCGGCTATAAAAAAAAGAGCATCGCTAAAATGGGCGGATTTAGGATATATCGTAATAAAATCTTTAAAAAATTTTATGGCCATTTGGTGTTCACCGGCATTGTGACTACATTCACCGATTTTAAAGGCGGCTTCTTCACTTAAGCTATGCGTCGGGAAGCGGGAAATAAGTTTTGTGAAAGTTTCCTTGGCGTCTTTGTAATTGCTTTGTTCAAAATAGGTCCAACCCAAAGAATATAACCCTTGAGGAAGATAGGAGGAATTGGGATACGTGTTGACCAGTTGCAGATAATTTTTTTCAGCTTGTTTATAGTCTCCTCCCTTAAAATATGTCTCACTGAGCCAAAAGAGCGTGGCATCATGAAATTCAGTATATTGAGAAAGAGACTGAAAAATTTCAAAGGCTTTGAGGTACTGGTTTTTAAAGAAATAACATTGCCCTAGAAGCAATTTGGCTTGTACGCTCTTTTGTGACGTCGGATATTTTTGTTGGAATTGCTCAATGTAGCGCATGGAGACATCGTAAAACCCATCTTCATAGGCTTTTTGCGCTACGAGAAAAAGCTCGTCTTCACTCTGGTCAGCATAAAGCCTATATGGAGAAATTATGCTGGCAGTGGTAATTAGGCAAGAGAGAAGAAAAATTTTGATTCCATTTTTTAATTTCATAAAGCACAGTATATCAAGTTTGGACCTCTGTTTTTAGAATTTTTTTAAGGTAATGCGCGGTATGCGAAGTCTTGTTGTGGCAAAGGTTTTCCGGTGTTCCGCAAAAAATAATTTCGCCTCCCTTATCTCCCCCGTCGGGACCCAGATCGATGATATAGTCTGCGTTTTTGATAACTTCTAAGTTGTGTTCAATGACGATGATCGTATTCCCGCGGTCGACAAGCCGTTGCAAGACGCTCATTAATTTGTCAACGTCTGCAAAATGCAGACCTGTGGTTGGTTCGTCAAGAATATAAAGTGTTTTTCCTGTTGCGGGTTTGCACAACTCCGAGGCAAGCTTGACCCGTTGCGCTTCGCCGCCCGAGAGAGTCGTTGCCGGTTGGCCTAATTTAATGTAGCCGAGCCCAACATCGTTTAAGGTTTGCACAACCGATCGGATGCGAGGGATATTCTCAAAAATTTTTAAGCTTTCGTCCACAGAGAGGTTGAGAATATCGCTGATGCTCTTCTCTTTATAATGGACATCCAGCGTCTGCTGTGTAAAGCGCTTGCCGTGGCAAACTTCGCATTCGATATAAACGTCCGGTAAAAAATGCATTTCAATTTTTTTAATGCCATCCCCGTGACAGGCTTCGCAACGGCCGCCGGGGACAGTGAAGCTAAAGCGCCCGGGCTTGTAACCGCGTAATTTTGCCTCCGGCATTTGGCTAAAAAGATCGCGGATAATGCTAAAGACTCCCGTATAAGTCGCCGGGTTAGAGCGCGGAGTGCGGCCAATCGGTGATTGGTCGACGACAATGACTTTATCGATGTTTTCAATACCTTCAAGCTTTTTGTAGCTGCCGGGTTTTTCACTGGCGCGATTTATTTTTTGCGCCAGCGCTTTGTAGAGGACATCGTTGATCAGGGTTGATTTTCCGGAACCTGATACACCGGTAATACAGATAAACGTCCCCAGAGGAAAAGAAACATCGACGTTTTTAAGGTTGTGTTCTTTAACACCGCTAAGTTTTAGGAATTTTGTTTTAACGGTTTCCCGGCGCTGTTCTGGCAGTTTGATATGTAGCTCTCCGCGCAAGTATTGGCCGGTCAAAGATAGAGGTGATTTTAACAGCCCCGGAATATCGCCTGCGTAAATAATTTTTCCGCCAAACTCCCCTGCCCCGGGGCCCATATCAATGATATAGTCGGCGTTGCGGATCGTTTCTTCATCATGTTCGACGACGATTAAGGTGTTGCCAATATCACGCAGTGAATGCAAAGTCGATAAAAGTCTTTCATTGTCTTTCTGGTGCAAGCCAATCGATGGCTCATCAAGAATATAAATGACACCGACAAGCCCGGACCCGACTTGTGTGGCCAAACGGATACGCTCGGCTTCCCCGCCGGAGAGTGTTGCGCTTTTGCGGTCTAAAGTCAAATATTCAAGGCCGACATCAATGCAGAAATCAAGCCGTCTTTGTATTTCTTTAAGGATTTGTTCGCTGATCTTTTTTTGTTCTGTATTAAGTTTAAGGGAATTAAAAAAGATTTTTGCTTGTTTGACCGAAAATTCAGTGACTTGGGCGATATTTTTATCGTTGATTTTGATAGCAAGAGATTCATTTTTGAGTCGTTTGCCCTTGCAGCTTGGGCAAGGAGACTCAGACATATATTGATTGATTTCCCCTTGCAGCCATTCGCTATCGGTTTCTTTAAAAAGCCGCTGCATGTAATTGAGTATGCCTTCAAACCTTTTGCCCCAGACTTCATCGTTTGAACCGTTAAAAATTATATTTTTAAATTTCAGTGGCAAGTCCTTAAAGAGCGTCGTCTGGTCGACGTTGTATTCTGAGCCGATTTGGCGCATGACAGCTCGATAATACATTAAATAATTTTTGTTGCCCCGTTTCCATGGTGCTATCGCCTGTACCCACGGTTTGGCTGTGTCGGGAACAAGCAGATTAGGATCAATCTCCATCTTTGTGCCCAAGCCATTACATTCAGGGCAAGCCCCGTAAGGAGAGTTGAAAGAAAAAATGCGCGGCTCGATTTCTAATAAATTTGTGCCGCAGTCAACGCAGGCGTAGCGTTCGCTAAAGGTTTTTTCGGGCTGCTGTCCGTTAAAGTCAATGATCACGATTCCCTCGCCAATCTTCAGCGCGGTCTCCAGTGAGTCGGTTAAGCGTTTTTTGATGGAGCTTTTAATGATTAAACGGTCGACAACGATTTCAATATGATGGACTTTGAATTTGTCTAATTTAACTTTATCGGCTGCCTCATGGATGACCCCGTCGGCGCGGTAGCGGACAAAACCGGCTTTTGAAACTTGTTTGCCAATATCGCGATATTCCCCTTTTCTTCCACGGATAAGCGGTGCGAGAATATTGATCTTGGTCCCCTCAGGGGCAGATAAAATTTGTCTGCTGATTTCTTCAACCGTTTGGCGTTCAATCGGTTTGCCGCAATTGTAGCAATACGCGCTGCCGACCCGTGCGAATAAAAGACGAAGATAATCGTAAATTTCGGTTTGAGTGGCAACGGTCGAGCGCGGATTGCGGCTGGTGGTTTTTTGTTCAATTGATATCGTAGGCGAGAGGCCTTCGATATATTCGACGTCGGGCTTTTGCAATTGTTCCAAGAACTGCCGAGCATAGGCCGAGAGGCTTTCGACATAGCGTCTTTGCCCTTCAGCGTAAATAGTGTCAAAGGCCAATGAGGATTTTCCTGACCCGCTTAAGCCGGTTATCACGGTCAATTTGTTGCGCGGGATCTGAACGTCAATGTCCTTGAGGTTGTGTTCCCGCGCTTTATGGATTGTAATATAGTCAGTGTTCATAAGAGGTGCTTTGTCTAATACAAAATCCGGGTTAACTTTACGCTAATTTGATATTTCCGTCAAGCCAAAAGCCATAGGGAAAAATTATTTATGATAAAAAATAACCCTCAAACATTTTTGTTTTGACACAAAAATAAGTGTGAGGGTTATTTTTTATTTTAGTGACGATATTACTTGCGTTTCTTTGCAACTTTTTTAGCAGACTTCTTCTTTGCGCCACCGCGAACCATAGCGGCACAAGCGATGTCTCCGTCTTTATCAACGAAATAAAGAAAACCGGGCTCTTTCTTGACGCCGGCTTTGGCAACTTTTTTAGGTTTGCCCCCCTTTTTGTCACCGCGAGCCATGACAGCTGCGGAAACGTCACCATTTTTGTCAACGAAATAAAGGTAGCCCTTTTCTTTCTTGACACCTACTTTAGCGACTTTTTTAGCCATTTTGTTTTACCTCCCTTCCCTAGTATTTTTTATACGCAAAAGGACCATGATGATCCTTAAGTTCCGATATGTGATCCACAACAAAAATCTTTTAAGGTTCTTATCGCTGATAAGACAGCCAGCCAGCTTGTTTTTGGGTTATCTGGACAGGTGACATTCTCAGAGCGCGTTAAAATCCGGCCAAATTCTCCGAGAATTTCAATTTCATGCGAATTGATTTTATATTCTGGTGAAGTGATAATGCGCACGCGCACTTTTTGAGGTCTACCGCTTGCCAGCGCGATTGTTGCGGCGACATTAATGTTCTGTGGAAAAAACCGCACCGCTTCTTTGACGCTGCCATCAAAAAGGACAGTGTCCTGTTTAATCGTGTGCAAATCAATTTTATTTTTTGTCAGATATTCGTTTTGGATAAAACCATTAAGCGGCTTGCGGGTGGTAAGAATAATTTTATCTATTTTGACTAAACTGGCTGCTTTGAGGGCATCAATCCCGGCAATCGCCCCTGAGGGCACAAGGATTTGGCATCGATTTTTTACGGCCGTCTTAAAAAGTTTTGTATTATTAAGAAGTTTGCCAACACTCATCGCAAGGACATCGCGACGGGCAACGAGAGCTTGTTCAATAAATTCATCCGTTCGCGCAGCGTTGACCGCTTCAATCATAAGATCGCAGTGGGCGATAAGTTCTTTAAGAGATCGTTTTTGAAGGCCGTTTTTCTTAAGGATTTTGGCCAGTGCCTGCATTTTGGATGCATCGCAGTCATAGAAACCAGTCAACTGGCAACAGTCTTTTAATTCGCGAAAAATACTTTTTGCAATACGAGAGCCGATCGCGCCACAGCCTAAGATCCCGATTTTGAGTTTTTTTGTAGCTAAAGCCATTGCATTAATTTCTATTTAATTTTGATGCTCAGATTATCGATCAAACGTGTCTTGCCCCAACGGGCCGCAACGGCAAAAAGCACGTTACCCTTAAGTTCTGTTATCGGTGTTAAATTTTCTACATCGACACACGCGACATAATCAATTTCACAATGACTGGCAGTTCGAATGCGTTGCTCAATCAGATAACGAATTTTTGCCGCATCGCGCAAGCCGTTGCGGATTTCACTTTTTGCTAAAGATAAAGATCGATATAACACACAAGCTTCTTTACGCTCTTGGGCGGACAAATATTTATTGCGCGAACTTAAGGCCAATCCGTCGGGCTCACGGACTGTTGGGCAAACAATAATTTTTGTATCGAAGTTAAGGTCTTTTACCAGATGTTTTATCACAACACATTGTTGCGCATCTTTTTGTCCCAGATATAGACTACTGGGTCTGATAATATTAAGAAGCTTTGCAACCACAGTGGCAACCCCGCTAAAATG
>JAYRHV010000228.1:0-3838 GCA_041907165.1 Candidatus Omnitrophota bacterium
CAAGCGCCGCAGCGCTTTAGCGGCTTTGATAAGATTCGTTTCCCCGGTCAAAGCGCGCGCTTCAGCGTCATTAGCGACAAAAAGATTAACGCGTTTCATCAGATTAAGCAAGGACGGTTTTTTATGTGTAATCCAAAGGTTCATGCTGTCAAGCCCGATGAGTTTTGGCCTTTTCATCATCGCCAAAAGACCCATTTGAATGTCCGGGTCGATATTGGCCAAGAAAATATTTTGAATACCGCGCTGATGATAAGCGACGTGCGGATCAAAACCAACCAAAACCCCTAATTCCGTTGCCAGAGTCAAAGCTGTGTTGAGGTCTTCTTTTTTGTACTCGCCTTCCCAGCGAAAACTTTTTCCGTCACCGACTTTTAACGACGAAAGATCAATGCCTTTGCGTTTTAAAAATTGGATATGCTTCTGCGGAAAATCTTTTCCGATAACCGCCACCAAATGCACGTCGGTAAAAAGCCGCGCGCTCATCGCCAAATGCGTCGCCGAGCCGCCCAACATATCGCGCCGGACCCCGTGCGGCGTTTTGACATTGTCCAAGGCCACCGTGCCTAAAACCAACAAGCTCATCTTCATTTCCTTTCTTTAAGGCTTTCGCCTTCTATTTTAATGCAAAACGCGTGTTGACGATTAGCATCTTTTTCCATTTGGCATAAGATTCTTTATCGAAAGTCTCTCGTAAATTAAATTTAACGAATTCTAAGTAATCATCCATCGAAAGGACTTTTGTTTTTGATATGGTGGTCTTGATAACCGGAAGGTTGAGCTTTTTCATTTTAGGGCCTCCAGTATTTTTTGATACAGATCAGCTGTCCCGTATTTTAGGCAGAGTTCCTTGAATTCTTTATTCTTGATATCGATTTGATTAATCCTGATCAAGTTGACAATGTCTGGGAAATCTTTTGTCAAACGAATTTTGGGATTAAATTTAATGGAATGCAGTTTTAAGGCGATCAAATGGTATAGCGATGGAACAATAAGTTTCTGGCGGGCAATCGTGATTTCTTTACCTTCATTTTTAATTTTTGTAAGCGTTTCTTGATCAACAAACATAAAATCAACATCTAAAAGAGACAAATGGCTGCTTTGAAGCTGGGCAAAGTTTTCTTGAAGGAGTGTCTTTTTATATCCAGCTTTTTCCAAGAGGTTGGCGATTTTATCAAAGTCCTCTTTGGTGATTAAGAAATCGACATCGGCTGTCTGACGGGTTACTCGGTAATAATTTATAGCAAATCCACCGATTAAAACACACGACACCCCCTCTTTATGTGTTAAATCAGAAATAAGATGAAAAATTGAGCGATCATTCATAACAAGCCTTTGATTGATAAATCTTTTCTAGAAATAAAAAATTAATTACGGACTAATCCCTAAGCCTGCGGCTCCCCCTTTTATAGGCTGGGGCAGATGAATTTTACTTTTAATTTCCTCTCCCCATCAAACAATCTAATATTTAATTTCTTTGTTTTGGCTAAACTTAAAAAAGCTTCATATCCTACTCTATTTTATCCTTATTCTTCATAAAACTGCTTGCACTATCTAAAAAATATTATTCCCCGATAATTTTGACCAAGACTCTTTTTTTGCGACGGCCGTCAAATTCTCCGTAAAATATCTGCTCCCACGGGCCAAAATCCAATTTGCCTTTTGTCACCGCGACAACGACCTCGCGTCCCATGATTTGACGTTTCAAATGCGCATCCGCGTTGTCCTCGCCGGTGTCATTATGCCGGTACTGCGAAACAGGCTCATGGGGTGCCAATTTTTCGAGCCACTGGTCATAATCACCCAGCAGGCCATTCTCATCATCATTGATATAAACACTCGCCGAAATATGCATCGCGTTGACCAAACACAGGCCTTCCTTAATCAGACTTTTGTCAACTGCGGCCTGCACAAGATTCGTAATATTAATATACGCTCGACGGGTTTGCGTATTAAACCACAGCTCTTCACGAAAATGTTTCATGGAATCCTTCGTATAATTTGGATCCCTGCTTTCGCAGGGATGACACTACCTCTTTTGTCATTCCCGCGAAAGCGGGAATCCACTTTTCAAATTGCCCCTTCATCTGACCCAGCCTGCAAGAGGAGGGGAAAATTTCTACGCAATTTAAAACGCGTGATTGACTCCTGCCCAAAGCCGCGGATGGTCCTCATTGGGATCATTGATGGCCTGCGCTACGTCGAGGCGCACCAGCACTTTTTCGAACACCGCACCAAAATTGACCATCAATCGCAGGCCTATCCCTGCATCTTTTCGCAAAGAAGAAGAATCCAAAGAGGAAAACCACCCCTGACCAGCATCGAAAAACACAACAGCGCTAACAGCTTCCAATCCTAAAATATGGTCGCAGGCAGAAATCTTTAAATGGTCTAAAAGGGGAAAGCGATATTCGGCACTGGCCAACAACATATTTGCACCGGCTAATGTTTTTCGTTCATACCCGCGCAAGCCATCGATGCCGCCGAGATAAAACAAAGCTTTATCGTCAGGCATACCCGCCCCGTATTTGATACGCAGCGCTGCTTTACTTTGGGCTGTCAGCGGCAAATAAAAACTTGTATCAAGTGCCCCGCGGGAAAAAGATTGTGTAGCTTGCAAAAAATGCCCTGCGTTTTCAATAAACGCATCAAGCTTATAGCCGTGGGAAGGATCCGGTGAGGTGCCGCTGCGATCTAAATGAAAAGACGTTCCCACAATCGCCTCGCGCCTTCGGCCGTAATCGGTATTGCGTATCCCCTCGCGGCCGGACAAAAAGTCCGCCCCGTCATTAATGCTTTGGTTGCGCACCAGATACAAAGAGACATGGTCGTTTAAATCAGCAGCATTATACTGGGCCGGCCAAAGTTCGCGGCGTAAAAAGATTTTTCCGCTGGCTAAATCATCTCTGCCGTCTTTGTAGTCCGTCCTGTTGGAAACCTCAACCCCTAAAACCGTCTGCGTATTAAAAACATTCTTCAACTCATAACCGATGCGCGAGTGTTGTTCTTGTTCACCAAACTCATAATTGCTTGAGGCATAAAGAATCTGGTCATACGGTTTTTGCAAAGACCCCTTTAGGCCAAAACCATTGTTCGCCAACTCTGGCCCGACGGTCAAAGAATATCCATCGTCTGGCAGCATGGCTGATATTTCATAAAGGCCCAAATACAATGGCACAAAATTTATATGGACCCGACGCGGCCAAAAGTTGTTGGTCCGGTCAATGTCCAAAAGCTTGCCCTGCGGGTCAACGGCGATGCTTTTAACGTCTTTAAAAGCCCAAGAAAGTTTTTCTTTTGTGTCAATGCTGCTGGTCAGATGCTCTTGCGTACCGTCTTTCTTCTCGACGATGATCTGGATTGGCAAAAGAATCCCGCCCCGATTTTCCAAAACAAGTCTGTCGCCTTTTTTTGTCAGCGCATAATCAAACTGTTTCTTCGAATACAGCCATTGGTCAAAAAACCACGCCAAACTGCCGCCGTGTTCTTTTTCGCAGATCGCAATAAATTCCTGTACGCTCAAATTTTTAAAACGATACTCTTCAAATATCCTTTGAAAGACTTTTGCGAAAGCCTCCTGCCCCATATAATTTTTAAGCATCCCCAAAACGCGCGCACCCTTGCCGTAAGTCACCGAGAATATCGCGCTGGGCTCACTAAAGCTCGAAAGCTCGCTGATAATCGCATGGTCCATGCCGACACGCGCAATGGATTTGTACCGGGTGTCGCGGGTATTTTTAAACGTCAGCTTTGGCAAAAAATAAGAGTCAATCTTTTTAAACCACGCCGGGAAATCAATGACCTCTGCATCCTCGCCATATTTTTGCGCCAAATACCGTTC
>JAYRHV010000229.1:0-6346 GCA_041907165.1 Candidatus Omnitrophota bacterium
AGCCAGCAAGGGAAAGTTAGACCCTGTGATCGGGCGAGATGAAGAGATTCGGCGCGTCATTCAAGTGCTTTCTCGGCGGACAAAGAATAATCCGGTTTTAATCGGCGAGCCGGGGGTAGGCAAAACCGCGATTGCCGAAGGCTTGGCCTTGCGGATTTTTTCTGGCGATGTCCCCGAAGGGCTTAAAAATAAAAAAGTAATGTCTTTAGATATGGGGGCATTGGTGGCGGGGGCAAAATTCCGCGGCGAGTTTGAAGAACGTTTAAAGGCGGTGCTTAAAGAAATTGAGTCTAAAAGCGGCGAAATCATCCTTTTTATCGACGAGCTCCACACGATTGTGGGGGCTGGCGCAGCCGAAGGGTCTATGGATGCGTCTAATCTTTTAAAGCCGGCTTTAGCGCGCGGGGCACTGCGATGTATCGGGGCGACGACTTTAGACGAATATCGCAAACATATTGAAAAAGACGCCGCCCTTGAGCGGCGCTTTCAACCGGTTATGGTCAACGAGCCAAGCGTCGAGGACACGATCGCGATTTTGCGCGGGCTTAAAGAACGTTATGAAGTCCATCACGGTGTGCGTATTCAGGACTCTGCTTTGATTGCGGCGGCGACGATGTCCCAGCGTTATATCACAGAGCGTTTTTTGCCGGACAAGGCCATTGACCTTATCGACGAGGCCGCGTCGCGTCTGCGCATCGAAATCGACAGTATGCCCCAAGAGCTTGATGTCAATGAACGGCGCATCCGCCAGCTGGAGATCGAGCGGCAAGCCTTAAAAAAAGAAAAAGATGAGCTTTCGGTCGAGCGTCTAAAAAAAATAGAAAGCGAATTAGAGTCGCTTAAGAGCGAAAACAAAAAATTGCGTCTGCGCTGGCAAGGCGAAAAAGATGTGATTAACAAGATTCGCGGGATCAAGTCGCAAATTGAGTCTTTAAAATTAGAAGAAGCTAAAGCGGAGAAGGTCGGCAACTTAGACCGTGTGGCCGAGATCCGTTACGGGCTTTTGGTCAATTTGGAAAAAGACCTTGTCGTCCAAAACAAAGAGCTGGGTCGGTTACAAAAGACCGGTTTGCTTTTAAAAGAAGAAGTCGACGAGCAGGATATTGCGCAAATTGTTTCTAAATGGACGCAGATCCCGATTTCAAAATTAATGGAAGGCGAAACCGAAAAGTTGATCAATATTGAAAAAGTCCTCAAAGACCATATCGTCGGGCAAGACCAAGCGATTGATCTGATTGCCTCTGCGATACGCCGTTCTCGCACGGGGTTAAGCAATCCTAATCGCCCTATTGGGACTTTTTTGTTTGTTGGCCCCACAGGCGTTGGTAAAACACAGCTGGCCAAATCTTTGGCGTGGTTTTTGTTTGATAATGAGCAGGCGGTCATTCGCATTGATATGAGCGAATATATGGAAAAACACAGCGTCTCTCGTTTGATCGGCGCGCCTCCCGGGTATGTCGGCTATGAAGAAGGCGGCCAGTTGACCGAAGCGGTCCGTCGGCGTCCGTACGCGGTTATTTTGTTTGACGAGATTGAGAAGGCGCACCATGATGTGTTTAACGCTTTGTTGCAGATTTTAGACGACGGGCGTTTGACCGATGGGCAGGGGAGGATTGTGAATTTTAAAAATACGATCATTATCATGACGTCTAATATCGGCTCCGAGGCGATTGCGGATATCGATGATAAAGAACAAATCCACTCTCGCATTCAACAAGCTTTAAAGATGGCTTTCCGTCCCGAATTTTTAAACCGCATCGATGAGCAGATTATTTTTAACCGCTTGAGCCAAGAAGATATTTTTAAGATCGTTGATATTCAGATGAAAAATCTTGCGGATCGCTTGGCCGAGCGTAATATTACTCTTGAACTTAATCCAAAGGCCAAAGAGGTTTTGGCGCACGCCGGGTATGACCCGGTCTATGGGGCGCGGCCTTTGAATCGCGTGATACAAAAATTAGTGCAGGACCCGATCGCGCTCTTGCTTTTAGAGGGGCGGCTGAAAGAAAAATCCCATGTCCTTGTCAGCGCGGCCAAGGGTGCTTTGGATTTTGAGGTTTCTAAACAATAATTATTAAAATTGAAACGACATTGCTCGTATGAGAGTGTCTTTTTATAATATTTCAAATTTAATATAAGAAAGTCAAGTTTCCGATGAATTTGCTCGCACTCATTGGCAGTTCTTTTTTATTACTTTTTATTGTGATGATTTATTTATTGCGGCATACGCCGACAAAAAGTATTCAACGCAGTGATTATCTGCGGTCTATGGCACATTTTTTTGAAGGGCAGCTTTCTGCGATTCCGGAGAATGAAAACTCGTTTCGCATCCAGTTTAAATATCGCGGCTACGAATGCTTTTATGAGGACATCGAGCTTGCTGGTTTGCGGGCTGAAACGACATCGTATCTGGGATATTTGAAAGTTAAGTCGTCCGCTAACCTTAAATTGACTTTTTCCGAAAAGGTGCGGACACAAATCCGTTCTAATGCCCAGTCTCTGGATGAAGTCGCCAATTCGCGTTGGGGGACATTGCAGGGGCAAGTCCGGCTTCCCAAAGAGTTGGCAGAATTTCACGCGTATACCAATAATCCAGAGTGGGCCAATCAATTCTTTAATGATTCTAAGATGTTAAAAGTGTTTGTTAAATATAAAAATAGGGATTCCCGCGGACACCCGGTTTTGTCTTTGCAAATTACCGATGGCGTTGTGGCGCTTGAATTTCATTCTCAGGGCCAATCTAAACCATCGCTGTTAGAGCTTGAACATAATGTCACTTGTGCTGAAACGTATCTCCAAGAGCTCATTAGTATTGCCAAAGTTCTTGAAGGGGTAGATAGCAAGCGAAATGAGAACCGATAAAGTTATTACTTATTTTTATTTAGCGTTGAGTTCAGAACTTTTGTTGGGGGCTAGATAAACAGTGATCAACGCAATCCAAAATTTCAAGCCTCAACAAACTGTTAGATTTTACATTGTTCATATTGCTCTTGGGATTATTATTGCCTCGCTTTGCCTTTTATTGGCAAGTACTGTTTTATTCAAGAACTTTGAGCTTCTGACGCTGGATATGCTTTTTAAGTTGCGTGGATCTCACGTAACGTCTTCGACATCAAATATTGTTATTGTTGAAATCACCTCTAGTGATTTGAAAAGATATGGCCATTGGCCTTGGCCTAGAAGTTTGCTTGCGGGTCTTGTGACGGACTTAAAGCAATTTGGGGCTAAAGAAATTTTGCTCGATTTTCTTATTTCGGAGCCATCAAATCCTGCTGATGACGATGCTTTGGCAAAATCTATCGAGAGCGCCGGGAATGTTTACCTGCCCTTTGGGTATGCCACTGCGGATTTAAATTTTAAAGAAATATATTTTCCTATCGAAAAGATTCGGCCGTACGTCAAGGGCATCGGCGCTGTTAACGTGTTTGTTGACAGCGACGGAAAAGTCCGGCGTGTTCCGTTATTTTATTTTGATGGCTTGCATTTACAAAAAAGTGTTATTTTGCAAATTGCCGGGGACCATTTTGGAATGGATATTAAAAAGATTATGCCAACATATCTGTTGTTCGGGAATAAGGATAAAGAAATTTCTATCCCCCTTGTCGGCGGCAATACGATGCTTCTTAATTGGCAGGGCAAATGGCACGAGACTTTTAAACATTATTCTTTTTCAGATATAAGAGATGCGGCTAGGTCCGCAGAAAGAAAGACTGGTCCTTCGCTGGATTTGAGCCGAATTAAAAATAGTTTATGCATTGTGACGATAACTGCCTTAGGCATGTTTGATACTCGCGCAAATTCAATGGAGGCGCAAAGCCCCGGTTCTATTTTTGTTGCCACGGCATTAGCTAATATTTTTGATCAAGACTTTTTTAAAATTGCCCCGCAGTGGATTAATATTTTAATTATTTACCTTTTTGCTATGATCCCTGCATTTTGTATTTCAATCGAGAAGTTTTCTAAGGATATTTTAATTTTGTTTTTTATTGCCGGCTCTTTGGCAGTGATGTATTTTCTTTTTATACATAATATTATCATCAATTTTTCGCTTCCCTTTATTGTCTTGGCAGGAAGTTACCTTATTGTTTCCGCATATCACACCACTAAAGCTAACATCGAGAGAAGGCATTTGATGGCTTTGGCAACTACAGATGGGTTAAGTGGTTTATTTAATATTCGTTATTTTAATGAAATTTTACGCAGTGCCTGTCAGCAGGCGCAAAAAGATCCCAATCAGATTTTTTATTTGATCTTATGTGACATTGACTTTTTTAAGAGGTTAAATGATCGGTATGGTCATCAAGCGGGCGATTATGCGATAGAGCAAGTATCCAAAACAATTAAGAATTCGGTCAGGGCCGGCGATGTAACAGCGCGCTATGGCGGGGATGAAATGATCCTTTTGTTGCGTGCGACCGCTAGTGCAAATGCCAAAGCTGTTGCAGAAAAAATACGTGCTAATATTGAGAATTTGCGTTTAAGCTGGGAAGGCGAGGATTTATCGGTTACGGTGAGTCTGGGGATGGCTAGTTTTAATCCCAAAGAGGACACGCCAACAAGTTTATTGAAAAAAGCAGATCTTGCACTGTTGTCTGCTAAGAATCAAGGCAAAAATAGAGTTGTAACTATTTGATATTTAAATGCTTATAGCTTTATTGCAAAATGAAGATTTATTTGTCTTGCTCATTTCTATATTGTATAGTTTAAATATCAGAAAGAGTAGGACAAAATGTTTAAATTCTTTGATAAAAAATTTAATAACCGCGGAGCTTTGACGCTCGAATACGTCATTCTAATAACGGGTGTCATTTCCGTTGCGGCTTTGTTTTTACGTCCTTCAGGCCCTTTCAGCGAAGCGATTAATTTTTCGTATTCCTCTGTTTCTAACGGCATGTTGGAAATGAGCTCTCACTTAGCCAAGAGCAGAGATCCGATTATTCCTCAAGCAGGGATTGACACCTCAAAATCTCAGGATGGTCCGATTGTGACTACGACACTTTGGACAACTATGCAGTAGGATGGATAATTTGCGCTTTTGGGCTACTTACTCTCCGCAGAACTTCCATTTAACCCAAATTTTGCATTACAATACATTTGCGCGACGATCCGTCGCGCATAAAAAGGGAAATGCAAAATCCGGGTTTAAAATTTTTATTTTGAAATTAGAGCGTTGACAAAATATCTTCCTTTGTTATAATGCACATAAATTAGCAATCATACTGAATGAGTGCTAATGCAAGCTGGGCTAAGGACAAAAAAATGAAAGAAGCGATATATAAAGAGAGAAAAGACAGGGTGCTGGGCATCGTCGTCAATTCTTATATTAAGACGGTTACGCCGGTCAGTTCCAGTTATATTGTCGATGTCCATGATTTGGACCTTTCTCCCGCGACGATTCGTAATATTTTGGCGGAATTAGAAGAAGACGGCCTTTTGACGCACCCGCACACCTCTGCCGGTCGTTTGCCGACACAGGAAGGGTATCGCTATTACGTGGATAATCTGATGAATGAAATTCAGCTTCTGGAGGAGGAAAAATTTCGCATCAAGCATGAATATGACCAAAAGATGCGCGACTTGGAAGCGGCCTTAGAAAAGACTTCGCAGCTGATCTCTGAGATGACGCATTATACCGGGATTATTTCCGTGGACGGTTGGGACGGAAAATTATTTTGTCGCGGCACCAGTTATGTGGTTGAATATCCGGACTTTCAAAATGTCAAAACGATAAGATGTATTCTCTCGGCGCTGGAAGAAAAAGAAAATCTTCTGCAAGTGATTAACCGTAATCTGGAGCAAAAGATCAAAATTTATATCGGGCATGAGCTTGCTTGCTCGGATATTGAGGGATGTTCTCTGGCCGTTTCTTCTTATAAGGCGCATAGCGGGCCGACGGGACGCATTGCGGTTTTGGGCCCGACGCGCATGGATTATTCGCGGGTCGTTTCTACGTTAAATTATTTAACAACATTAATCAGTGAAATTGTTTAAGGGTAAAGTATGACCGAAATCAATGGGCAACAAGAGCCAAAGGAAAATGAAAACATTCTGCCGCCAGAAACGCCGGCGACTGTTGTCACGCTTAGCGTCGACGAGCATGAAAAATTGCTTAAGGAGTTGTCCGAGTCTAAGGAAAAGTATGTTCGTTTGGTCGCCGAGTTTGACAATGCCCGCAAAAGGGCGGACCGCGAGCGCAGTGAATTTGTCAAATACGCCAATGAAGGGCTGATCGCGGATTTTTTGACGATCATGGATGATTTGGACAGAGTCGTGATTGCGGCTAACGCGAATCATCAGGACTATCAGGCTTTTTTAAAAGGCGTTGAAATGGTCATGGCGAGGATCC
>JAYRHV010000230.1:0-3519 GCA_041907165.1 Candidatus Omnitrophota bacterium
CCGTATTTATCTGTTGCTCAGCCTTATTTGGTTGTTCATGAATTACAACACAGAATTAATGATTTGGTTAATCGCCAAAGATATACACAAGGCGTTCTTGCTAGACAGATAGCAATTGAAATTTTATTTTTGGAGATTGTTCTTAGGCATGTTTCAGAAAAAGTTTGTGTAGAATTAACAAATCTTAGGAGTTTCTTCACGAATCAATATGGATCTCAATTAGGCTTAGATGAATTGATTGCTTGGCTGACTGTTGGTGCCTATCCAGCCTGGACGTATGACCGCACAAATGCAATTGAATCGTCGGAAGAACAGAGATTCTTTAATGCTGTTAGTAATGGCCAAGGTCAAACGCTTAGCCTCGTTAGACGTTTTCTCCAAAAATTGACCGCAAGTGATAGAGATGTTTTTTCTCGTTTTTATCAACAAGGTCTAGGCGTCCCGTACAGTTTTGATCCTGACGGTATTCATTTAGTCGCCAGTTCGGGTGTTGCTCATAATCTGGTTGCGAATCGTCAACAAGTGTTTGAAACGACAATTCAAAATATAATATCTATTGGCTTAGAAGCTGTCGAAAATACCAGAAGTTTTATTGTGCTTCTTCCCGGCGGAAAAACGGCGCGGGATTTTTATTTGGCTTTTGCGGCGCAAATTGATCAAGTGATGAGCGTAGAATTAAATTCGTTAAGTCCAAAGCAGAGAATTGATCGCCAACATTTAGAAAGCATTTTGCCACAGACCATTTTCATTCCTTTGAATACTTCTATCCGCGACGGAGCGACAGATACACAAACAGTTTGGCTGCCCTTTTTCCAAGTATTAGAAGAATACGGATTAATCAAACATGAACAGATTTTGCAGATTGATTATTCAGGCCCAGAGTCGCCAGAACAAAAAGCTTGGAATTTGCAAAATTCTATTGTGCGGACACTTAAAGCACTTAAAAAAGAGAAAATGGACTTGGCCCTTGTCGGTATCGATGAGAATGGCCGCTGGGCGGGCATTGAACCGCAAGATGATTATGTCCTCAATTCGCAGGAAATGTATGTTTATAACCAAGAGACAACGCATTATACCGCCACCCCGGATTTTATTTTAAATAGAGTCCAGAGTGTCATCGCCCTTCTTTCCGGGGGGAATAAACGTTGGGTGGATATGCATTTGACGACAGACAATCCACCTGATCGACGCGATGTCCCTGTGGTGGATTTGCGAAATCATCCTCATGCGCTTGTGATTATTGATCAAGAAGCGCGCACTTTTCCGACTGAAATAATTTCTTATTTCGACTCGGTTAGCGGTCAAAGGCTTGAGACTGAAATTTATTTAAATGTCGCCAGAGGTGTTGATGGCATAAATTCCCAAGATCAGCCGGTTATTATTGGGGTCCATGGCCATTTGATGCGGGCATGGAAACCGATTTTGGCCATGCCCCAGTGGAGTAAAGAGAACTACATTTTTGCTGACTTAGCCCGTCGACCTAAGGTCAACAATATGCAAGCATGGCGCAACACCGGTTTAAGTGACG
This sequence comes from Candidatus Omnitrophota bacterium, assembly GCA_041907165.1. Taxonomy (GTDB): domain Bacteria; phylum Omnitrophota; class Gorgyraeia; order Zapsychrales; family JANLHA01; genus JADLGJ01. The sequence goes on from JAYRHV010000230.1 coordinate 1,529, forward strand.
ACGAAATTTATATGTGGCAGACAGCTTTACATATCCAAGCCGTCATTGAACATTTTATCCGGCAGGGACATCCTGTTGGTCTTGTGATGCATTCGATTGCCAATGAGTTTTTTAATTTTATTCTGGTTAATCTTAAAACCAAGATTGCACTTACCGACAAAAAAGAATACCAGCTTTTGGAATTTATGGATACGAATATCAGCCGTATCCCAATTGTCCTTGTCAACCCGTTTTTTGCGCGGCACAATTTTCGGGCGGCATTAGGCGTTCTTCAAATATTTTTGGTATCAAACTTGCCGTCATGGCTTTCTCGCCCGTCGATGGCTTTGTTTTCGAGTATCCCGCAAGCGCTAGAACAAAAGTTGGATAACACAACTCGGGGTTTTGTGCATTTTATAATTAACAAAACCGCTCTTCTGGAATCCGTGACGGCGCGTTACCCGTGGCTGCGTTTAGAAAATTATTTGCAGAATATTATTTTTGGACAATTTGAAAACATCGGCGAGATGCCTCAAGCATTTAGAGACGATATTATTGAGGAGTTCGGCAATGTTGTCGCGCTTGTGGAATTAAGTGCGGTTATGGCAATAAATGGCTCTGAAAAGTCAGCACCTAAAATCGCAAAGGTCATTAAAGATTACAGAATCCGCATTCGCATAATTCTTAACGATAACGATTTTATTGCCTTGGTGGGTTCAGATATCCGACGGTATTATAGGGATGCCGGCGTTAGTTTTATGGATGTTACGCCGCAGGTCCAAGGTAGTCGTGTCATGGCGCACAAGTTTTTTGTCACCCATCCAGAAGAATTTGTCCAGACAGTCCTTGATTTTACGAAGAAAATTTTTTCAGCGGCATCGTCGGTTGTTGCGGATGATGAAGTTATGTCCTTATTTAAGATTTTTGTTGAACAACAAGAACGCATGGGAATAAATCTTCACTCGACTATCAGGCCGGATTACATATTGGATTTATCAGAGTTGCGCTTGCAAAACGAACCTTTAGCTCAAATGATTGCGGACGATTTTTTGTATCAAAAATATGGCCTAGCCGCATTGTTACCTAATTTTCGTAATTTACTTAAAGTCAATGATTGGGAAATGCATAAGCTCAAAGAGAATTTTACGCATGGCGCGGTTATATATTTCCGTAATATAACGACTGGACGAGAATATTATGTCAAACCATATCAGGATATTACAGAAAGAAGAATTTTAAAACTCGTCGATGATTTAGGGATTTCTCCACGCGTTCTTGATAGTTTTGGCGGTTATCTTTGTGAGGAAAGTCTCTCGGGGGAGTCAATTACTACTATTGCGCGGCAAGGGCGGCTCTCGCCGGTGCAATTAGGAGACATTGTTGGTGTTGCAGTCGGTGAAATGGCACATCATAGGATTGTTTTTTTGGACAAAGCTTTTGAGGGAAGTGTTTATTACAGCCATATTTATCTAGACGAAAGCACCGGTCAGGTTGGAGTTATTGATTTTGGGAAAACATTTAGTGAGCGCCTAAGAAGCGAAAAGCCTTTAACGCAAGAAGAAGAACAAGATAAACTGGATATTTTAATGCAAAAGTTTTTCTATCTAGACGAAGAACGAGCAAACTGTTACCGCTTATACGATGTGGAAGAATTAAATCGGGAGAATATTGAGCTACAGTTAGATATTTTTTATAGCACATCGGATCATCATTTAGACGGGTTTTTTGTTTCTGAAAGTGACCAGTCGCGGCAAGCTAAAAGAGCTTTTCGCAATGCCTATTATGAAGCACGTGAAGGCAATAGACGCGTTAAAGATTTGCGGATTTCTACCGCCTCCAGCGGTATTGAAAATGAAAATTTATTGCTTTTGTTAAAAGACAAAATCACGGTAGAAACTCTCCAGACATTTTTTGAGAAAGCTACAGATTTAGAGAAGGGCCAGTTTAAAAAGCTGATGATGATTTTGCCTGCTGTTTGGGATGCTGTTAACAGTGTCGTTTATCCTTTGGCG
>JAYRHV010000231.1:0-6740 GCA_041907165.1 Candidatus Omnitrophota bacterium
TATCCCTGTTTTTATTGAAGAAGAAATGAAGCGCTCCTATTTGGCGTATTCGATGAGCGTTATTGTTGGACGCGCCCTGCCGGATGTCCGCGACGGATTAAAGCCGGTTCATCGACGGATTTTGTTTGCGATGAAGGAGCTTAACCTTGAATATCCCAAACCCTACAAGAAAAGCGCTCGTATCGTCGGGGAAGTTTTGGGTAAATACCATCCCCACGGGGACGCGGCCGTCTATGACACGATGGTGCGCATGGTGCAGGAATTTTCGCTGCGCTATCCTTTGGTTGACGGCCAAGGAAACTTTGGATCTGTCGACGGAGACGCGGCGGCCGCGATGCGTTATACGGAAGCGCGTTTGTCGGCCATCGCGGACCCTCTTTTGGCGGATATCGATAAAAACACAGTGGATTTTGTTCCCAATTTTGACGCGAGCCTGCAGGAGCCGTCGCTTTTGCCGGCGGCGTTTCCCAACCTTTTAGTCAATGGGTCTAGCGGTATTGCCGTCGGCATGGCGACCAATATGCCGCCGCATAATTTGGGTGAAGTCATTGACGGGGTCATGCATTTGATCGACCACAATGAAGCGACGATCAAGGAGTTAAGCAAGTTTGTCCACGGCCCGGATTTTCCTACCGGCGGGATTATTTGCGGACGCGAAGGCATCCGCGACGCCTATGAAACAGGACGGGGGAAGGTTCTTATTCGCGCCAAGGCTTCCATCGAGCGGCAAAAAGGCAACCGCGACTCGATTATTGTTACCGAAATTCCATATCAAGTTAATAAAGCGAATTTGATCACCGCGATTGCGGATTTGGTCCAAAATAAAGCTGTCGACGGGATTACAGATATTCGCGATGAGTCGGACAAAGATGGAATCCGCATCGTCATTGAGCTGCGCCGTGATGTTCAGCCGGACATTGTTTTAAATTATCTCTATAAGCATACTCAGCTGGAAACGACGTTTGGCATTATTAATTTGGCGCTGGTCAATAATAGCCCGCGGGTCTTGAATTTAAAACAGCTGATGAGCGAATTTGTCGATCACAGACGCATTGTTATCCGGCGCAGAACGCAATTTGAATTAGACCGTGCTCTTCGTCGCGCGCATATTTTAGAAGGTTTGCGTATCGCCATCGATGCGATTGACGAAATTATCAAAACGATACGCGGTTCAAAGAGTGCGGTCGAGGCCAAACTTAACTTGATGAAAAAGTTTAAGTTGACCGAAATCCAGTCGCAGGCGATTCTTGAAATGCAGTTGCAGCGCTTAACGGCTTTGGAACGCGATAAAATTGAAGAAGAGTATCAGGGTCTTTTGAAAGATATTGACCGTTTTCGCGCGATTTTAGCGAGCCCCAAAATGGTCGACCAGATCATCAAAGATGAGCTGACGGAAATCAAAAAGAAATACAATAATGACCGTCGGACCGAAATTGCGGCCAAGCCCGAGGATATTGAAATTGAGGATTTAATCGCCGAGGAAGAAATGGCGATCACGATCAGCAATACCGGATATATCAAACGCCTTGCGGTCAGTGCTTATCGCAAACAAAAGCGCGGCGGCAAAGGCGTCACCGCGATGACAACTAAGGATGAGGATTTTGTCAAGATGCTTTTTGTGGCCTCGTCTAAAGATTATCTTTTGATCTTTTCTAACCAAGGAATTGTCCGCTGGCTTAAAGTTTATGAAATTCCGGTGGCGGCGCGCAATGCCAAGGGCAAAGCGATTATCAATCTCTTGTCGTTTAAAAACGATGAACAGATCAGCGCTATTGTCAGCGTCAAAGAGTTTTCACAAGATCAGTCCTTGGTCATGGCGACCGCCCAAGGCAATGTTAAGAAAACCAAGCTCTCGGCCTTTAGCAATCCGCGCAAAGGCGGTATTGTCGGCATTACCTTAGATAAAGGCGATGAATTAATCGGCACTTCGCTGAGCAATGGCAAATGCGATGTGCTGTTGGCGACGAAGCTAGGGAAGTCTTTGCGTTTTTCGGAAAAACAAATTCGTGATTTAGGCCGCGGGGCTCGCGGGGTGCGGGGAGTTAGCCTTTCAAAAGATGACCGGGTTGTGAGTATGCGCGTTTTTCCGCCGGATATTTCGAAAACCGGCAGTACGCTGTTGACGGTGACTTCGCTGGGATATACCAAGCGCTCGGACTTTAACGATTACCGCACGCAGTCGCGCGGCGGCAAGGGGATTATCAATATCAAGTGCATGCCCAAAAACGGTCATGTCGTCGGTGTTTTGACCGCTTTGCTTGAGGATGAAATCATGGCTGTGACCAAACAGGGCATGGTGGTCCGCTGTCCGACGAAAGATATCCGTCAGTCAGGGCGCAGCACGCAAGGGGTCAAGCTCATTTCTCTGGATAAGGGGGACGAGGTCAGTTCCGTTGCTAACGTTGTTTCAAAAGATGAAGATTCCGGCGAAGAAGAAGTGCAGCCGACGGTTTAATTTTTCTTGACCGAAGGCAATTCTTTCATATAATAGCTTTTCTTAATTAACGCCGTGTGTAAGACATTTTCGACCCCATTGTCTAGCCTGGTCAGGACACGAGATTTTCAGTCTCGTTGCGCGGGTTCAAATCCCGCTGGGGTCGCTTATTAATTTTAAATTGGTATTACCGTTTATGGACGGTTTTCCCAAAAGTTCGCTTCGCAAATTCAAGTCCTTTCAAATATTTTCTAATCAACTCAATAAAAAAGCGAGGGTTATATGCTAACAATTTACGGATCGGATTTATCCTCCCCAGCTAACAAGGTGCGCTTTGTTGCAAATTATCTTGGCCTTAAGTATGAATACAAAAAAATTGATTTGGGCGCCGGCGAGCAGAGAAAGCCAGAAGTTCTCAAGTTAAACCCCGTCGGCAAAGTCCCTTTTATTGATGATGACGGATTTGTCTTGGCCGAGAGCGGGGCGATTATCAAATATTTAGCCGACAAGGTTGGCTCATCTCTGTATCCGAAAGGTTTAAAAGAGCGCGCGCTGGTGGACCAAGAAATTGATTTTATAACTTTGCATGTCAATGCGGCCTTGCAAAAAATTGTTTATAACCGCGTTTTTGCCCCGCGCAGAAAAATTGCTGTCGATGAGCGTTCTCTGGAAGAAGGGTTGAATTTTTTAGGACGTTTTTTGCCAATCGTTGAAGCACAGCTTGCCAAAAGCGCTTATCTTGCCGGAAATTCTTTGACACTGGCCGACATGACGCTTTTGTCCGGGCTTGATCCCTGCGAGGTGGCCAACATTGACTTGAGTGCGTATCCAAAAATCAGAGCGTGGCGCGAGAACTTGCGCAAACAGGATTTTTATACGAAATGCTATAAGGCTTACGGCGAATCGTTAAAGTAAGTTTTGTAATTATGAAAATCGCCGCACTTCAATTAAACGTCGGGGAAAATAAAGAAAAAAACATTGCCAAGGCTGTTTTTTTTGTTAAAGAAGCGATAGATCGCGGCAGCAAAGCGATATTTTTGCCCGAAGTTTTTAATTATCGCGGCGTGCTCAACAAAAGTGTTTTAAGTCAGATCAGTGAAAAAATTCCCGGACCCTCCTTGGAGCCGTTTTTAGAATTGGCCAAAAAACACCGCGTTTTTATCGTCGCGGGGTCCATTTACGAAAAAATTCCGCAGAATCCCAAGTGTTTTAATACTTCGGTTGTGATCAATGATTATGGCCGGATCTCGGCACGGTATCGCAAGATCCATCTTTTTGACGCTGTCGTCGGGGACCGTGTGATTAAAGAGCCTCAAAATTTTTGTGCTGGAAAATTAAGCACCATCGCCCCCTTTGGCCCGGTGCGTTTGGGGATGACGGTCTGCTATGATTTACGGTTCCCTGAGTTTTTTCGCAAGTACGGAAAAAAGAAATGCGAGATTATTTGTGTGCCGTCAAATTTTACTTATGAAACGGGAAAGGCCCATTGGGAAATTCTTTTGCGAGCGAGGGCCATTGAGAATCTTTCGTATATTGTCGCGCCTAACCAGTGTGGCAGCTCGTTGGGCGGCGTGGAAGCTTTTGGCAACAGCATGATCGTCGATCCGTGGGGCGGGGTTTTGGCCCGGGCCAGCGCCGATTGTGAAGAGATTATTTTTGGGCAAGTGCAGCGCGAAGCGCTCGAGTATAGCCGCGCGATTTTGCCGATGCTTTAATTTACGCGGTATTTTTGCTCTAGGGAACGGTCGCGACCGTTCCCTACGTTTGGGAATAATGCAAGTTTGTACATTGTGTTAATTTATTTTTTAAAAAGGAGTTTGGGATGTCTAAAACAATCATAGTGGCTGTGACCGGGGCTGCCGGTCAAATCGGATATGCTTTGCTTTTTCGCATTGCCGCTGGAGAAATGTTTGGAAAAGATACACAGGTCCATTTAAGTCTGCTTGAGCTGGAGGCTGCTTTGCCGGCTTTGTCGGGCGTTGTGATGGAATTAGAAGATTGCGCTTTCCCGCTTTTGAAATCTGTGACGGTGACGGCAGATGCCAATATCGCTTTTAAAGATGCAGATTGGGCGCTTTTAGTTGGCAGTGTCCCTCGAAAAGCCGGCATGGAACGCGCGGAGCTTTTAAAGATCAACGGCAAGATTTTTATCGCGCAGGGCAAGGCCTTAGATGAGAATGCTAAGCCGTCCTGCCGCGTACTTGTCGTCGGAAATCCTTGCAATACCAATGCATTTATCGCTAAGGCTAACGCCAAAAAAATACCGGCCAAAAACTTTTTTGCGATGACGATGTTAGACCAAAACCGCAGTGTTACGCAAATTGCGCAAAAAGCCAATGTTGCGATTAGCGACGTCCAAAGATTGGCGATCTGGGGCAACCATTCCTCGACGATGTATCCGGATTTTTATAACGCGCAGGTTTTGGGCAAACCATTGACCCAAGCGGTCAGAGACGAGAATTGGTTAAAAAAAGATTTTTTGGAGATCATTCAACAGCGCGGTGCGGCGATTATTAAAGCGCGCGGACTTTCCTCGGCGGCCTCAGCAGCTAACGCGGCCATCGATACGGTCAAAAACCTGATCACGCCGACAAAGCCGGGAGAATTTTTTTCAGTCGCGGTTTGTTCTGACGGCAGCTATGGAATTGAGGCAGGATTGATGTTTAGTTACCCGATTGTTTCTGACGGGCGCGACTGGAAAATCGTCAGCGGTTTAGCGCACAATGATTTTAGTCAGGAAAAAATCGCGCTGACACAAAAAGAGCTTATTAGCGAGCGTGACGCAGTTAAAGAGCTTTTAGGCTAAGCGAAAAATAGCCTATTAAATACGGATTTTTTCTTGTTTTTCCGATAGTGGCACACTATACTTAACGTATCTATTAACGAAAGGAGCATTTTGTGCACACTCTTAACTCAAAGATTTTGTGTTTTTCCGTCGGTACATTTATGATCCTGTCTGTACAGGGCTGCGATCAGATTTCAAAACTCACCAATTATTTTTCACCTAAAAAATCAACGGCTACAGTTAAAGCGCCTGCTGCGATAGAGGTTAAGTCTGTGGCCACCCAAACGCCGCAAGCGACACTAAATTCTTCTGTATCGCAGAAGCCTGCCGAAACCAAAGCCAAATCTGCCGCAGATACGCAGGCCGAGCTCCCAGCGAATATTTTGGCCAAGGTCGGTAACTGGACGATGAGTTTAGACGAATTTAAACAACAGGAAAAAGCAGCGCAAGATTTGGCACAGCAGAATAAATTAAAGTACGACTTGCCGCCCGAGCGCTTGTTGGGAATGATCGTCGAGCAGCAATTGTTGTTTCAAGAGGCGCAGCGTCAAAACTTGGACAAGGATGAGAAAGTTGCCAAACAAATCGAAGAGGCCCGCAAACTTATCTTGTCGCAAAATCTGCAAACCAAAATGGTCGAAGTGATCAAAGTGACGGACGAGGAAATCGCAAAGTTCTATACAGAGAATAAACAATTTTATTATGAACCGGCTGAATACAAATTAAGTCAAATTGTTGTCGACACCGAAGAGCAGGCCAATACGATTTTAGGCCAACTGGCACAAGGCGGAAATTTTGCTGAGATTGCCAATGCGCAATCTAAGGTCAAGCCGGACGGCAACTTTATCTCGGAAGACAAACTGGCTTTTCAAAAACTTAAAGATGTTGTTAACACTTTAGACGTTGGTAAATTTAGTTCGGTTTTCAAAGGTCCCGATGGTTTTTATATTGTCAAGATCGATGAGAAAAAAGGCGGTAAAGAAAAAGCGCTTGAAGAGGTCAAGGAAGGGATCAAGGCGGATTTGAGTTATTTGAAATACTTGCAGGGTTTGCAGCAGTTGCAAAACGCAATTCCGGTGCAGACCAACCTCAAATTATTGGAGGCCAAATAAGCAATGAATGTTGAAAATAAAAAGCAGGTAATGATCATTATTTTTTCAGTCGTCCTTGGCATCGGTGCGGCTATCATAACGGGAAATTATATTCAGCAGGCGATTTCCGACGAGACTAAGCGAATGACCAAGGAAATTGAGGAGAAAAAAGTCAAGCCTCTGGTGCAAGAGATGGACGTCATGCGCCAGCAGATCAAAGCCTTAGAGAGCCGGCCTATTAATGTCGGTGGTGGCGGACCGGAGGCCGGTGCTGTGGCCAAATCAACATTGTCTTTGATGACTCCCGCCGGAAAAAGAGCGTATACTGTCCGTATCGATCCTTTGTCCGCCGTAGGAGGCATGATTAATCCGGGAGATTTTGTAGATATTTTGGCGCACATGAAAATGCCGGATCCGGTTTCAAAAAACA
>JAYRHV010000232.1:0-2152 GCA_041907165.1 Candidatus Omnitrophota bacterium
ACTTCACCTTGCCGCCGGGGTTCAATTTGTGTGGCTTGGTCAAGCGCCAGCCCTAAAGATTTAAAAACCGTTTCTAAATCCGTATGTAAATCTTCGGACAACCCTTCGATTTTGACGTTGAGCGTTGCTCCCAAATTATGGGCAAAAGATTCTAAAAAATGGTCCAAGTCGCTTAAAGCGTAGCCATCTTGCGGCTTTACAGAAACTTTGTTTACGTCGGGACAACGAAAATGATAGTAGCCTCTGACGCTTAAGTCAATGACTGTCTGACCGACGGTCGATTCCATCGGGGCCAAAGCTGACCCAAAGCGTTTGATTCCGGTGCGGTTTTCGCCTAAAGCTTTTTTAAACGCTTTGCCCAATGCAATCCCAATGTCGTCGTTGGTGTGATGAATATCAATGTGCGTATCGCCTTTGACGCTAAGATCAAGATCAAAAAATCCCCAAAAGGCAAAAAGCTCAAGCATATGGTCCAAAAGGCCGATCGGCGTTTTGATTTTTGTCTTGCCACTACCGTCGATATTAAGTGAAATTTGGATTTCGGTTTCTTTGCTTTTGCGTTCGAACGTTGTTTGGCGCATGGTCATAAGGACATTCCTTTAATTAGTGTGTGAAACGGACTTTGATCGAATCCGAATGTTTTTGCAAGCCTTCGATAAGAGCGACTTTTTCAATTGGCTCGCGGATTTTTTCGAGGGCCTTTTTGCTGTAGGAGATCACGTGGCTTTTTTTGGTAAAGTCCGACGTGCAAATTCCCGAAAAAAATCGTGCCGTCCCCAAGGTGGGCAAAACATGGCTGGGCCCGGCGGCGTAATCGCCCAAAGCCGTCGGACTGTACGGCCCTAAAAAGATTGCGCCGGCGTTGCGCACTTTTGCGGCGATACTTTTGGGGTTACTGGTTAAAACCTGCAAATGTTCCGGCGCGATACGGTTAGCGATTTCAACCGCTTCGTCCATATTTTTGGCATAAATTCCAAAGCCTCCGTCGACCCTTTGGCGTACGATACGCAAAAGACTGCGTGAGTTGGTGACAAGAATCGAAAGTCCTCCTAAATGTTCCATCTGCGCCTCTAAATCAGCGATGACGTATTCGGGATTGCTTGAACGGTTTGCGATGACGACCAGCTCCGAGGGACCGGCGAGCATATCGATCCCGACGGTACCAAAAAGTTGGCGTTTGGCCTCGGTCACAAACATATTGCCCGGCCCGACGATTTTGTCGACTTTCGTGATTGTTTTTGTCCCCAGCGCCATAGCCGCAATCGCTTGCGCTCCGCCGACTTTATAAATTTCGTTGACCTTCAAAAGATTGGCGACCGCGAGAATGTAAGGATTGATTTGTCCGTTTTTGTCGGGCGGGGTCGCAATCACGATCCGTTTGACGCCGGCGACCTTGGCGGGAATAACAGTCATATAAACGGTAGAGACCAACGGCGCACTTCCAGCTGGAATATAAATGCCGACGGAATCAAGCGGTAATATATTCTCCGTTAGCAGTATCCCCTCGGCTTCCTTGACGCGGCAGGGCTTGGGCAATTGCTTTTTATAAAAGCCGGTCACGTTGTTGATGATCTGCTTTAAATTCGCCACAAAGTCGCTGGTAATGTTTTGGAAAGCGACGCTGATTTCGCTTTCAGGGACTTTAATATCTTTAGCTTCCAGTTGGGCGTGGTCAAACTTTCGAGTGTAGCGCACAATAGCGGCATCGCCGTTGACTTTAACGTCCTCGAGAATTTTTCGGACCTTTTCCTCGACGTGACGCTTGTGATTGGTCGTGTAGCGGTTGTAAAGGTTTTGTGCGCTTTGGCCGTTTTGTTGGATGATTTTCATAGTTTCACAATTTCGCTAAAATGATTTCCTTGGCTTTTTCGATCGCTTGATTTAAGTTTTTATTTTCTTTGCTTCCGGCTTGGGCCAGATCCGGACGCCCGCCGCCATTGCCGTTAAAAACGGGTGCAATTTGTTTAATGATTTCGTTGGCATTGACTCGACTGACAAGATCAGATGAAACCGCAATTAAGATATTAGCCTGATCAAGCGAATCGTTGGCCAAGATCAAGACGCCAGACCCCAACTGCGGATGGGTTTTTAAAAAATCTGAAACTTTTCTCAAAAACTCGATCGAAGTATTGGGAAATTTTTGGACAATCAG
>JAYRHV010000233.1:0-2856 GCA_041907165.1 Candidatus Omnitrophota bacterium
GTCATATCTTTCATCGTATATTTCAAATCCTTAATTTCGGCGTCTTTCGCCGCAACTTGATTCTCAAGCTCGGTGACACGCGACTGAAGTTCGGCCGCCGACTGACCTTGCTGTGTTGTCGCGCACCCGGCAGCAAACAACATAATTCCTGAAATGAGTAATAACCTTTGGACCATCACACCCTCCTTGTAATGTTTAACTTTTTATATTTTAAAAAATATTGTTTTAAAATTGTGTGAACGTATTGTACCACAAAGTTTTCTTATGACCATGGCTTCTTAATAATTATTATAAAGAAAAACGCAAGGCTTTAAACCTTGCGTTTTTTAATTGTGGCTTTTTGCCACCAATCTTAAGTCAGCGTTGCTGACTTTTGGGGGGAGAAAATCTTGTGTTTCCAAACAATATTTATGCGCAGAGTATGGCAAAAATTGACTTTAAAAATGTCGCGTGCGCGATCCAGATAAAAAGCGCCTTTGACTTTGAAAAAAACTGATTCTTGCTGTGTCTTGCTGTTAAAATTTTTGCGAATAAAAATATGCGGCTCTCCAAGTAATTCGCTTTTTTGCACAACTTCACTAACGACATAAACAAAGCTCTTGTGGACATATGTTTTACAGTCTTTGTCTTCGTTATTTTCATTAATAGAAATGACTTTACGTCGATGCTTGAGGGAATAGCGCTTTTTATATTCAATTGTCTTCATCGTTTTCTCCCCTTAGATTAAGATGACCAGACAATCGAAGTATACCATGCCGCAAGCCCTCCACAAGGGCTTGGGACGTTAAAAAAGAAAACGCTTTCTTAGGTTGTTCCTTTCTAAATGCCCGTCAACAAATGTAAAATATGAAAAAAATAATTGCGGGCAAGCCTAAGTGGATCGCTTAAAAGGAAAATTGACTCGTTTTTCTTGACCCGCTAGAAGGCGCTGGATGTTGGGGATATGCCGCAGAAGAATAAAAATACAAAAGACTAAACCCAGCATCAAAAGCTCCCACGATTGCTTTGTCATAAACATAGCAACTGGCAAAACAAGAGCAGCTATCATGGAAGACAAGGAAACATATCCGCTAATAAGAAATGGGATACTCCACGCTAAAAGTGTTACCGCCAAAACAATGCGCAATGATTCAAATTGTATCGCCAAACCAATCAAAACGCCCAAGCTTGTGGCAATGCCTTTACCGCCTTTAAAGTGCAAAAAAATCGTCCAATTGTGGCCCACCACAACCATGACCCCTAAGAGAATCCGCAAAAAAACCTTATCAAAACAAAAAACATCTCCAACCAGCACAATGGCCAAGACGCCTTTGAGTATGTCAATGACTAAAACAGCACTACCTATCCTTTTGCCAAGTATACGAAAAGCATTGGTCGCCCCGACATTGCCCGAGCCGTGCTGACGGATATCAATCCCTTTAAAAAACTTTCCAAAAATGTATGCCGTAGGTATTGACCCTAAAAGATAACTGCACATTAACCCTAAAAAAATATTCATCCACTCAATCCTTCTGTGTCGAGCTGTTTAACAAATTAAACCCGCGCCAAAAATAATCGAGGCCTGAAACGACTGTTAGCCCAAAAGCCGCATACCAAAAAATCGCTGTCCAAGACCATTGCAATAAAAGTCCGACAACACAAACTCCTTGAAAAAATGTCGTGGCCTTGCCCCATACTGAAACATTGATTCCCAATTTTCCGTGAAACATAAAAATCAAAACACAACCAACAACCAGCATCACGTCGCGGCTGATAACTGCAACGACCAACCAAACGGGAAACCTGATACCCGCAAACTCATGCCCGACGGTGTAAAGACAGATAAACGCACTGATCAAAAGTATTTTGTCCGCCAAAGGGTCAATGATCGCCCCAATCTGAGTCTTTTGATCATAGTTGCGAGCGATATACCCATCGGCAATATCGCTTGTAACGGCAAACAAAAAAACACCCAAAGCGATATACCTTAAATAATCTTGGTCAGATGAATATGAAAGCACCGCTGTAATAAAAAAAGGAACCGCGAGGATACGCGCAATCGTAATTTTATTTGCTAAAGTTAAAGACATTTTAAATTAATCGCTCAGAGATTTTAAAGGAACATGATGGACTGGACAACTGACAAACTTTGGACTATACCGCTGGCCATCAATTGGACAATATTTCACATTGCTGGCCTGTCCACTCATCGTGTTGGTAATCGCTTCAACAGCGCTTTTGGCTTGCGGGTCTTTTTGTATCGTTTGACCTAAATTTTCTAATTGCTTTTGATCAACACTTTTACCGCTGACTGCCCCTAAAACATGCTCCATCGCACTGACAACTTCGTGCTGACTCTCGCCGGGCGCCTGCGGGCGCACAACTCTCGCATCCGTTTGCGAAGAACTCGCGCAACCAGCCAACAGCATAAAAAAAACCATATAAAAAGGGAAAAATTTTTTCATAACGATATTACTTTAAGAATCGGATTCGATTCAGCGGCCAATAAATAAATTCTGCTTTACCGATCACATTTTCCTGCGGAACAAAACCCCAGTAGCGACTGTCATGGCTTGAACCGCTATTGTCCCCTAGGACAAAATAATATCCCAACGGAACCGAAATTTTCTTATTCACATCACCGTAAGTGCCGCGGTTGTAATAATAAATATTTTTAATGACCGGGTCTTCGACCAGCACTCCGTTGATATAGATATCGCCGAATTTGATCTCCACCGTCTCGCCGCCGACGGCAATAAGCCGTTTAATAAAATCACGTTTGGGATCTTCAGGATATTTAAAAACAACGATATCCCCGCGATGAGGATACGAAAAACCGGGCAAACGATAATGCATAAAAGGCACCAAGGCGCCGTA
>JAYRHV010000234.1:0-4342 GCA_041907165.1 Candidatus Omnitrophota bacterium
ATCGCTTTGAGCGGCCTCTGTCCTTTTTAAAGTTGTGGGATACGGATCGTCAAACCCGGCTTAATGCGATTAGCGTCGGGAAGAATGTCCTTGTTGATTTCATGAATCTTGTACCATTTTTTTGTTGTGCCAAAAATTTTCATAGAAATTTTCTGCAATGTATCCCCTTTTTGAATGACATACTCGCTGGGGACTGAAGAACTGTTCGCTGCTGGGGCAACTTCGCTCGTCGGACTCGCCGCTGGAGTTTCGACAATAGGCACAATCGGCGGTTGAGAGGGTTGCACATCTTTTGCAGGACGACGCTCTGGGACATTAATTGTGACTGGTTGTGCTGGCGGGACACCTTTGCGAAGATCATCCGGGGTCACGTCAGGATTTTTTGTGAATTCCAAAACATAAACTTTACGGGACTTGGACATTTTGGATAAATCCGGCTGTTTGGGTGTTCCATTGACATACCCAAAATTGCCGCCTTCCATCTTTTGGTCGACGCGGTCTTTTTGTGCAATATAGGCTCGGGTTTCAACGCCGCCGCCAGAACCTGTGGTCCCGGCGCATCCGGCCACAGCTAAAGCCATCACCCCTAAAACAGACTGTATTACAAATTTTCTAGACATAATTGTCTCCTTTAGATTATGAGGTTACTTTTTTAAACTTTTTAAACCCAGCTCGGTTAATTGTTTTTCGTCAATTGTTGACGGTGCATCTGTTAAAAGACAGCTGCCCTTTTGTGTTTTTGGAAATGCCATCGTATCTCTTATCGAATCCAACCCTGCGAGAATACTGACCAACCGGTCAACCCCGTACGCAACCCCTGCGTGCGGGGGGGCGCCGTATTCAAAGGCGCGCAATAAAAATCCAAATCGTTTCTCTGCTTCTTCGTCTGACAGCCCAATAATTTCAAAAATTTTCTTCTGCAATTCCCGTCGATGAATACGGATAGACCCGCTGCCTAACTCAGTTCCGTTTAATACCAAATCATACGAACGGGCCCGGATCTGGTCAAACTTACCCTCTTGTAAAAGATGGACATCGTCCTCATGCAATGACGTAAATGGATGATGTTCGCTTTCCCATCTTTTTTCGTCCTTATTATATTTGAACATTGGAAAATCCACAACCCAAAGAAACGCAAATTTATCACCCTCTTTACGGATGTCCGGCTTGTCGCTTTGGTAATTCTTCATAGCGTCGGCATGCGTCATGCGCGGGAATGGTGTGGGCAAATCAATGCCCTTGATTTCCTTAAAAATTTGTTTGAATAAATTCTCGGTCAGCGAAAAAATATCTTCCTGTGTCACAAAAGACATTTCAATATCCAGCTGTGTAAACTCCGGCTGGCGGTCAGCACGCAAATCCTCGTCGCGGAAACATTTAACGATCTGAAAATAACGGTCCATGCCCGAGACCATCAGAAGCTGTTTAAACAGTTGCGGCGACTGCGGCAGTGCATAAAACGTGCCCGGATTTAAACGCGACGGCACCAAAAAATCCCGCGCACCCTCGGGCGTTGACTTTGTCAGGATAGGCGTTTCGACCTCAACAAAATTTTCGCCATTCATGACATTGCGCATAATCTGACAAAGCTTATGCCGAAGCAAAAGAGCTTCACGCACCTTGTCCCGACGGATATCCAAATAGCGATACGTCAAACGCAATTCTTCAGAAGCTTCAACAGCGCTATCGATTTCAAAAACAGGGACTTTGCTGGTATTAAGAATTTCCAACTCTTCGGCGACTAATTCCGTCTCGCCGGTGGCAAGTTCGGGGTTGACATTCTTGGGCGGCCTGACGTTGACCTTGCCGGTAATCTGCACGACAAATTCGGGCCCTAGCGTTTGTGCTTTTTCGTGCGCTAATTTAGCAACGGAAGGAATAAAAACAACTTGCGTAACTCCGTAACGATCGCGAATGTCAATAAAAGTTAATTTGCCGTGATCCCGTCGGCGATGCACCCAGCCGCAGAGAGTCACCAGTTGATCTTTGTGTTCTTTCCTAAGTTCACCACATGTATGAGTCCGAAGCATTGCAATGACCTTTCTTATTATTCAAAATCTCAACAATCTCACCGATATTTTCTAAAGAAATTTGCTTTTGATTTCCGTCGGCCATATTCTTAATCGTCACAACCCCTTGATTGATTTCATCTTGGCCGAGGATTATAACATATCGCGCGTGCATTTTGTCAGCTAAACGCATTTGACTTTTCATGGAAGCCAAACGATAGCTCATCGTCGCCGAGAAACCAGCCTGACGGATTTGCTGGGAAATAATAAAATTGCGCTTTAACGAAATTTCATCCAGCGAAACGAAAAACGCATCGATAGCTTTATCCTGCGCCTTTTCTTTGCCTAGGGCTAATAATACCCGTTCCATCCCTAAGGCAAACCCAATCGCATCAACCGGAGGGCCGCCTAATTGCGCGACCAAGCCGCTGTATCGTCCGCCGGCACCCAAAGCATCTTGACTGCCTAGGGCGGGACACGAAATTTCAAAAACCGTATGCGTATAATAATCCAAACCGCGAACTAAGGTCATGTTCACTTCATATTTGACCGCCAAACTGTCTAAAGCTTGAGAAACTTCGCTAAAATACGCGCGGCTCTCCGGGGATAGATAAGAATGATTTAATTCAAGTTTGGCGACGACATTTTTGCAGTCGCGATTTTTGCAATCCAAAATCCGAAACACATTGCGTTCAAAGCGGCTCTGACAATCCGGACAAAGTTGGGGCAAATGCGCTAAAAGCGCTTGGCGCAAATATTTTGAAAAGTTCTCTTTATCCTGTGTCGATCCAAGCGTGTTTAATTTGAGTTGAAATTGCTCTGCAGACAAACCGGCGGCTTTGAGAATTTCGACGGCCAGCGCAATCATTTCCGCATCCAGAAACGGCGAGGCCGAATTAGGGCCAATCGCCTCAGCGCCGATCTGATGAAATTGCCGCAAGCGCCCCTTTTGTGGACGCTCCCCGCGGAACATTGGCCCCACATAAAACAGTTTCGAAAGCGCCTCTTTCTTGTCTAAATCATTTTGGATATAGGCCCGAACAATCGCGGCTGTCCCTTCGGGACGCAGAGAAAAATTCGAAGCATCCGTTTCCTCACTCTGGGACTTAAGTTGGAGCATTTGCTTTTGGACAATATCGCTGGTCTGTCCCATGGATCGGGCAAAAAGTTCGGTTTCTTCAAATATGGGCGTTCGGATCTCGCGATAACCAAAGCGCGACAAAAGTTCACGGGATTTTTGCTCAAGATCCTGCCAGAGACCAATTTCATCAGCAAGAATATCGGCTGTGCCGCGAGGGACTGAAAAAATTTTTGTCATTGTTTTCCTATAAAATTTATCCCACGCTTTCCCAAGCGTTTGGGATTAATTTTCGCCAAGGAAACCTAAATTCCATGGGCGAAAATTTAAAAGCGGAGAGACATTTCCTCCGCTTAAAAAATAAATTCTATTTTGTAAATCATTTGTTTACTTGATCTTTTGTTTCATTTCCAAGCCCGGCTTAAAAACAACCACTTTGCGCGGGGGAACCGGAACGCTGGCGCCAGTACGCGGATTACGGCCAAATCTTGCACGGCGTTCTTTGATTTTAAAAACACCAAAATTGCGTAACTCCACTTTCTCATTGCGCATCAAGCTCTCGACGATCACATCAAAGGTCTGCTGGACAATCGTTTTGACGTCAACTTGCTTGATTCCGGTGGCATCAGTGATCTTCAAGACGATATCTTTTTTCGTCATGGAATTCACCTCCTTATTGTAACTATAGTATAAACAATATGTTACGATGTCAAGATTTTTAAAAAAACTTACATCGATACCGAAAAGGACTCCTCCCCAACCAATTCCTTGATTTCATTGATCAGCGCTTCACTGGGCGCGACAAAAAGATCTTCGCCGACTAGAATTTGCACGCTTTTGAATTCTTGCGTATTTAAATGCAGGTAAACAGGCGTTTTGCCGGGGAATAAACTTAACTTCTGGCGCAAAGATATAAGAACTGGTTGGGTGACGGTTGAAACATTTAAATTAATGGCCTTGATAGCTTTATAAATTTCTTCGATGCGCTTAATATCGCTGGCGACGATATTAGGCGACTCTTCGCGAAAGCCGACCCGTCCGATGACAACCACGACCGCGCCTTCCTTTAAAACTTCAGCCACATTCGGATACGTCGACGGAAAAACAACAGCCTCCACCTCGCCTTCTAAATCCTGTACCTTGACAATGGCCATGCGCTCATTGCCTTTGCGGGTGGTCGTCAGTTTAACGCCGCTAATAATCCCGATAATTTTGACTTCTTGTCCATCGACAACATTTTTTAAATCTTTGGTCG
>JAYRHV010000235.1:0-2774 GCA_041907165.1 Candidatus Omnitrophota bacterium
AAACGCGTGTTGGCCGTCAAAAGAATTTCTTTAGCATAATAGACACCGCTTAAATCAGCGCCGGGAATCTTAAGCAAAGCAGTGCTGTTTTTTCCAGTGGTTAGAAGAACAGCGGCATAGCCTTCGCTGCGAAATTGTTCAAACTTCATACTCTGCCCAATAGAAAAATTGGTCTTAAACTCAACGCCTAAAGAGCGGATCTCTTCGATCTGAGCGTCTAAAACATTTTTGGGCAAGCGAAACTCAGGGATCCCATAACGAAGCATGCCCCCGCACAAAGGGAGCATTTCATAGACCGTCACTTTAAAACCCGCTTGCGCCAAACGAGAGGCGGCCGTCAAGCCGGCTGGTCCGGATCCAATAATCGCTATTTTTTTCCCTGTCGCGTGAATAACTTTCTTGGCGGCAAAACGCGGACGTCCATGGTCTGAAGCGTAACGCTCCAAAGCGCGGATCTCGATGGGATCTTTTTCCTTGCTAAGGACACAAGACTTCTGGCAAGGGGCCATACAAACTCGGCCACAAATTGCAGGCATGTCGTTGGCTTCACGAATTTTGGCCAATGCTGCGGCGCTGTCACCTTCTCGTAAAAGACGAATAAAGCCGGGGATGTCCACACCAAGCGGACAGCCATGATTGCAGGGGGCATCGTGGCATTGCGGACAACGGATACCTTCCTCGATCATCGATTTCTTAACCAGCCCAAGCGAAATCTCTTGAAAATTTTTGCTGCGCTTAACTGCAGACTGAGTCGCTAATTTAATAATAGACATTGAATTTCCTTTGTAGGGAACAGGCATGCCTGTTCCCTACAATTATTATTTTCCCAATAGTCCGGGGAAAAACTTTGTTATTGAACGGGTGATGTCATCGTCAATATTTTCGCGACGCTCATCCATATCCCGGTTCTGATAAGCTGCCAATCGTGTCTTATAATGTTCAAAATTAATACTGTGCCCGTCAAATAACGGTCCCTCCATACAAGCTAAAACAACTTGCCCTTCAACGCGCACACGACAAGAGCCGCAAAATCCCATTCCGCAAGAGATCACAGGCTGAAGCTGCACTAACGTATGAATCGCTTTTTCCTTGGTCAAACGGCAAACCGCTTGCATCATTTCAACCGAACCGACCGCGTAAACCTTACGAACGACCTCAGCAGCTAAAATATCTTTTAACATTTCTGACGCTAAACCGCGACGCTCATAACTGCCATCTTCGGTGGTAATCAAAAGACGGCTGCAAGAAATCCGCATCTGCGGCTCTAAGGTCAGACCCGCTTTTGTTTTTGCCCCGATAATTCCAATCACTTTATTGCCGGCTTTTTTAAGTGCTTTACATATTGGCAATATCCGTGCCGTACCGACACCTGTCGCTAAACATACCACAACTCCGGTCTTGACAATTGCTGCGGGCTGGCCCAAGGGACCTAAAATCGAAAAAATTTCTTCCCCAATTGTCAAATTGCCCAATTCTCTGGTCGCTGCGCTGTTTTCCTGAACAATAATCGTAATCTGCCCACGCAAAGCTTCCGCTTCTGCAACCGGCATCGGGATCCATTCTCCCCCTTCAGAAGTAATTATCATCACAAACTGGCCCGGCGCAATACGCGCGGCAATTAGCGGCGCCTTGATATCTAGGCGCTTGACATCTTTGGAAAGAATTTGTTTGTTGAGGATTTTAAACATAACTTAACAATAAGGACCTAATGAAAAATCTTATCCTCTGTGCAGGTGAATATCTTCGAAAAAAATTAGCTCCGGCCTTGTGATCAGATTCTAAAAAAGCTTCGACATTGATCAAAACGATCAGATCGACTCGATGATCCAAGCTAATGGGCTTTATTGTAAGCTAATTTACTGTCTGTGTCTATTTTTGTACAGAGAATAAATCCTGCCCTACTGAATCTTTAACCGAGTTGTGGATTCCAAGACTCCGTCGCCATTTTTTGAAAATGTTAAAAAATACCGGATATTCGACAAAGCATGCAACATCGGCTTGACAAACTGCTCTGCTAATGCCATGTCAGCCTCTTCTTTAGGCTTCTTGGCTTCATAAACTTTTATTTGCAAGGCTATGTTTTTAACACGTTCTTCATTGGCTGCAATTTCTTTTTGCAAGGCATCGATATCTTTTTGCACAGTTTCCTTTTGGCTTGTCATCTCTGGGGTCAAATCGGGCGTCGCTTGCAATTGCAGGAGAATTTTTTTCTTATTTTTAATTTGTAAATTCAACTCTTCGTTGTGCACTTTAATATCGTCAAGATTCTTTTGACTGCCTGTCAAAAAAGCTTGCCGCTGAATTTTAGCCTGCTTAGATATTTGAGAAGCCCAATCGACAATATCGCTGACTTTGCCCATCAGGCGGTCAAATTGGATAAAAAAAAGCGAATTTTTCTTCCCCGAAGATGAACCCAAGGCAGTATTAATGAGAATAGATTTATCCGAATTTTTAGCTGCATCCAGCGAGGCTTTTAGAATATCTGTGTTGGTTGCGAGTAAAAAATAATTATCCACAAAAGTATAACTGACCTTAAAGTTGTCTACCATCGGAATTGGAATAAAACGGATCACTTGCCCATCATAACTTTCCTGTTCTGCCCGCAAATTCGGCTGCAGGGCCAATAGCTTATTAATGACCGACGTCATCTTGTCCCGATCTGTGATTTGCACAAAAACAACTAATTTAGGAATCGGAATACTGCCTGTGGTTTGAATGTCGGTTGTATAAATCCCAAACTCATGGCCTAAAGTCGGCAGAATATCGGCATCAAT
>JAYRHV010000236.1:0-4404 GCA_041907165.1 Candidatus Omnitrophota bacterium
AGTCGTAAGCCTCTTGCGGTGAGCGGATATCCGGCTCGCTGACGATTTCCATCAAGGGCGTCCCGGTGCGATTGTAATCGACGAGACTCGCGCGGATATTGCTGTCGTGAATGATTTTGCCGGCGTCCTCTTCCAAGTGGGCGCGGTGAATACCAATACGTTTAGGTCCGTTTGCCGTCGGGATTGTGATAAACCCGTCGCGGGCAATCGGCTTGTCGAATTGCGAGATTTGATAGCCCTTGGGCAGATCAGGATAAAAATAATTTTTGCGGTCAAATTTAATGAGCGGGCTGATCGTCGCTTTAAGCGCCAAGGCGACTTTAAGCGCGTAATCCAGCGCGGTTCGGTTAAAAACCGGCAGGGTTCCGGGAAGCCCCAAACACACCGGACAGGTTTGGCTGTTGGGGAGAGCGCCAAACTCATTGGCGCAACCGCAAAAGATTTTGGTTTTTGTCTTAAATTGCAAATGCACTTCAAGGCCGATGATAGTTTCAAATTGTTGGGTGGTTTGGTTCATTTTAAGGGTGCATTTCTTTTATGCCAATCGGTTGCTTGCTCGTAGGCATGGCCGATACGAAGCATCGTTTCTTCGCCGAAATGTTTGGCCATAATCTGCAGGCCAATAGGCAAACCGGCTTTAGAAAAACCGCACGGCAAAGACATCGCCGGAATCCCGGCAAGGTTAACCGCAATGGTGTAAATATCCGATAGATACATCGATAAAGGATCGTCGCTTTTTTCGCCGATTTTAAAAGCGGTTGTTGGCGCAGTCGGTCCTAAGATCGCATCACAATCGGCAAACACTTTGTCGAAATCGTTTTTAATCAACGTCCTTACCTTTTGGGCGCGCAAATAATACGCATCGTAATAGCCGGATGAGAGCGAGTAGGTGCCCAACATAATGCGCCGTTTAGCCTCGGCCCCAAAACCGGCATCGCGGGTTTCTTCGAACATATCCACGATCGGCGTTTTGCGCAACGTCTTTGATTTCTCTCGCAAACCAAAGCGAACTCCGTCGTAGCGCGCTAAGTTGGAACTCGCCTCGGCCGTGGCAATAATGTAGTAGGTCGCAACCGAATATTCGCTGTGCGGCAAAGAGACTTCTTTAAACTGGGCCCCTTTTTTCTTCAAAACTTCGATCGCCTCTTCTACCGCTTGCTTGACCTCAGGGCTTAATCCATCAATAAAAAATTCTTTGGGGATGCCGATTTTAAGTCCCTTCACATCGCCCGTCAAACAACGGGTGTAGTCGGGCAGCGGTGTATCGACAGATGTTGAGTCCATCGGGTCATAGCCGCTGATAATATTTAAGAGAAGCGCGGCGTCCGTGACATCTTTAGTGATCGGGCCGATTTGATCAAGGCTTGAAGCAAAAGCGATCAATCCAAAACGCGAAACGCGGCCATAGGTCGGTTTGACGCCGACGACCCCGCAAAAAGACGCAGGCTGGCGGATTGAGCCTCCGGTGTCCGAGCCAAGCGCCCAAATTGTTTCGTCTGCTGCAACCGCAGCCGCTGACCCGCCGCTGGAGCCACCGGGAACGCAGTCTAAATTCCACGGGTTGCGGGTCGGGCCAAAAGCCGAATTTTCGGTCGATGAACCGAAAGCAAATTCGTCCATATTGGCATTGCCGACAAAAAGGGCGCCGGCATTTTTTAATTTTTGGATAACCGTTGCATCATACGGCGGCTTAAAACCGGCCAAAATTTTGGAAGAGCAGGTTGTTTCGTTGTCCGTGATGCAAATGTTGTCTTTGTTTGTCGTTGGGATTGGAAATGCCGCGCCAGCCTTGGGTGTTGCAAGATCGGGATTGTTTTCGCAGGTGCGAACGTAAGCTTTGACGGCAGGGTCATTTTTTTTGACCGCGCCAACGACAGATTGATAAACGTCGTTAGGGGTAGTCTTACCGGCTTTTATCAAGTCTAAAATTTCGTGGGCTGTCAGTTGGTTTAAATTCATAGTTGAATCCTTACGTCGCTGTTTACTCAATCACCTGCGGGACTTTGAATGCGCCGTCGTGCTTTTCGGGGGCAATTTTAAGCGCATCCGCTTGGCTAAGCGAAGGCCGGACGATATCCTGACGAAAAACATTCGAAAGCGCCAAAGCATGGCACGTCGGCTCGACGTTTGTCACATCGAGGGTTTTGAGCTTTTCGATGTAACCTAAAATGTCTTCCAAATTTGCCGTGAGCTTTTGCACCTCTTGATCTTGCAAATGGATTCGTGCCAAAGCGGCAATATATTCAACATCTTTCGGGGTAATCATAAGTCAATACTGTCTTTGCAAAATATCATTTTTTTTATTTAAAGGAAGCCAGTATTAAAACTTTCGTATTCTAATGGCTACATTGCTAATTTTTGTAGTACGAAAGTTAATAATCTAGCATGTAAGCAGATTTGAACCAAGAAATTTTTTTGCGTCTAACTTTTTGCACTCTTTGTGTCTGCTGGGGCATTTATCTGCCCTAAAATTGGGAGCGTCTGGGCGTTGACGGGCAGGATGTTAATGATGACCGGATACAGACCTTTGATGTTAATATTTTTCAAATCCTGCTCTGGCAAAGGCAGCGGCACCCCGTGTCCGTCGCGTTTGATTTGCAGGTTAAGTTTTGACGGGTCAAAGTCGATACCGCCAACCTGGCGGTCAAGCCCGCCGATGGTGGAATCTTTTTCCGGCGACGAAGAGGAAGATGAAATAAAGTCAGGCGCATTTGGAATTGTTAAAACAGCATTTGCCGGCGGACTGACTAACTGCGCTTCTTTTAGTCGAATAATTTGCTCAACTATTGATAGAAATTTTTCAAATTTCGCTTTAATAACAGGATCCATTGAAGAATTATTTTCAAGTATCAGCGCAATTTGCCGTTGCAGCATCCCATATTGATTAATGACTGCACGGGAGTTTACGTTCGAAATCTTATGGAACTCACTTGCAAAACTGTCATATATTTTGACCATAATCTCCTTTTGGGCGGCAGGCGTATTTTTCCCGTTAGCAATATATTCGATATTAACAGCTGCTTGCCGTCTCAAATCTTTTAATTGATCGACAATATCTCTTCCGCCATAAGGCGCATTTAACCCATAGATAATTTGATAGATATCATACCAACGTATTGCTGACAATTCTTTGGCTTTCTGATTGCCGTTGGCTGTTAAATATTCTTTAATTTTTTGTGACAAATTCTCAAAAATGACTCTTGCTTTGTTATCTTCCCCGGTTGCCATCAATGAAAGTGCCTGATTAAATTCTATTTTCAATTCCTTTATGTATTGCTCCGCCTGGAGCATTATTCTGAAATTGTTCTGTTGTCGCAGTAAGTCGTCAATATTTAGTCCCGGCTCATAGAATAAGTTTTTTCCCGTTAAACTAACTATCTCTCCATATCCGTTTCTGCCTTGTTGATGAGGCACGTGATAATTGTATTCGTTGGGTCCCATCGTAAAATCCATTAGCCAAACGCTACGATTAGCAAATATAAGTTTAAGCGCTGTGTGCCCTACCGTAGGATTAACAAAATCTTTCGGTTGAGTAAATACCCGACCGAGATAATCTATAGTAATTTCCATCGCCGACACATCAGCCGGTTCGAGACTAAAACCAAAAGTATGAAAAATTATTAAAGCTGTATAAGCGGCCGACTCACAAACAATAGTCTCTTGGCCATCATAAGAAGGATTTCCGACGAAAGTTTTACGCAAATCCGCAAAGTTGACGTGCTGACCACGCTGGGCTTGTTCGACTTCTTTTTGATTATACCGTGTATTATCGCGAATAAAAACATAGACCCATCGCGCAACTTGTTCTTGAAGTTTTGTCAAATCGTCTTTGTCAGATTTCTTGGCATCCAGCGCCGCTTTTATTCTTCCGGCTACATCATTAAAGCTAGTCGCGCCATCAAGGAGAGTTCTTAATTGCGGGGCTTGGATAATATCAGGAACCAATGTGCCATATTTCTTTTCTAAAGCTTTGACCCATTTATCCAAGGCGATTTTTAATTGCTCTTGAGCTTCTAAAACATTTTCGACCCGTGGCGTCCCATCGCGATGGCGGTCTTGATCTCCGAAATAGAATTCGGCTGATTTAGATGGATGATGGTCTCGATCTCTTGAATCGAATTCAGCTAATTGAGAGGATTGCCCTAAAGCATTTACTGACATTACCGCTGCTAATGCAAAGGCCAATGCGCTAGCAAATTTTGGAATATACACTCCACTGATTGGAGAGGCGCCCACAACAGCCTCTTTTTCACCAGTTTTCACCTCAACCCCGCTGGCGGCGACGAGGGCGATACGATCACCAGCGCCAACAATCGATGACCCCGCGCGATTAACTTCTGATAAATTATGCGTGACCGTTAACGGCATTGAAGCAAACTCAAAACTCAACCCTTCTCCCCCTGA
>JAYRHV010000237.1:0-2661 GCA_041907165.1 Candidatus Omnitrophota bacterium
CAGAAGATAGATTGAAACAACATCAATATGGATCTAATAAATGGACGAGTCAAAATGGTCCGTTTGTGTTAGTTTATTCTGAAGAGTTTTCAACATTTTCTCAGGCGAGGAAACGAGAGAATTTTTTAAAAAGTGGGGTAGGGCGAAAGTTTTTAGACGAAATTTTAAAAAATATAAATAACTCAGCTTCCGCCAAAGGCGGATCCGCCTAAGGCGGAGGTTAGAGCGCTGCCCTCACATGGCAGAGGTCGGAGGTTTCAGCCTGAGGCTGATCAGCCTTTGGCTGACGATAGCCCCCCTGAGTCCATATTTGAAATACCATTTCACACTTAAAAGAAGGGTAAAGCCAAAGTGAGCGAAACGCTTTCGATCAAAGACCAAATTAAGAAATTAATTGAACTTCAAAAACTCGACGCTGATATTTATGCCTTAAAGCGCGATTTGCGGCAAAAGCCGGAATATTTGGCTAAACTCAAAACGGATTTTGAAAACAAGAAAGCTACCCTTAAAGCTCACGAAGAGCAGTACAAAAGTCAGCAAGCTATCCATAAGGCCTTGGAAGGGGATTTAAAAAGTCAGGATGATGCGATCGCAAAAGCCAACGCCCAGTTATCGGTTTTAAAAACAAACAAAGAATATACGGCCAAACTCACTGAAATTGAGCACGTTAAAGCTGACAAAAGTCAGGTTGAAGAAAAGCTGATCAACTCCTATGATGCGCTTGATGCGGCAAAAGCCAATGTTGATAAAGAAAAGATTGTTGTTGCGCAGGAAGAAAAGAAGTATTTGGCCGAAAAAAAGATTGTTGAAGATTCTATCGCAGTTTTAGAGGATAGGGTTAAAGTTTTAACCGGACAACGGGCCATGATTTTGCCGTCCGTCCCCAAGGGGAGCTTGTCGCGCTATGAACGTGTTTTGGAACATACCGATGGACTGGCGATTGTCCCTGTGAAAGCCGGCGTTTGTGGGGGATGTTACATGAATGTTCCGGCGCAAGTGGCTAATCAGATTAAGATGAATAAAGAGTTGGTTTTTTGTGAGACCTGCGCGCGGATTATTTATTTGGAAGATGATCTTTAGTACTGTGTAATCTTAATTATTAATAGTGGAACACAGTACAAAAGTGCACTTTTTCTGAAGGAAAAACCTTTAAAAATTAATTTGACAGTGCACTAGCTTATGAGTGAAAAAGTTTTTGAAATTTTTACCGACGGTGGGTCTAGCGGCAATCCGGGGCCAGCCGGCATTGGGGTTGTTATTAAAGAAGACGGACAGACAATTTTTGAAATTTCCAAAAGCATTGGAGAGGCGACAAATAATGTGGCTGAATACAGGGCCGTCATTGCTGCACTAGAAGAAGCGATTGCCCGCGGCGCTCAAAAAGTTTTTTTAAATACGGACAGCGAGCTGGTTTATTTTCAATTGACCGGCAGTTATAAAGTCAAAAATCAAAGTTTACTTTTGCTGGTCGAAAAGGTGAGGGAATTGTCACGCAAGATCAAGTCTGTCGAAATCAAAGCTATTCCCCGAGAACAGAATGTCGACGCTGACCGTTTAGCAAAACAGGCGGTCTTAAAAAACAAATTTCATCAGGCCAAGGTGGTTGCCTCGAAGTCCATCTTCGGGGAGGAAAGTCCGAGCTCCACAGGGTAATGCATTCAGGTAACGCTGAACCCTCGTTTAAGGAAACTGACGTGAGGAGGATTAGAGCTACAGAGACGAGCATACTGTTTATGGCGAGTGTAATCATCGCTACTTCTTGAAATTTAGGAAAGCGATGATTCCACGAATACCGCCGAAGGCGGTATGAGTGAAACGAGCAATCTCTGCAGGGAGAAAGGCCAAATAGGAAGCGACTGTCCGTCAAGGACGACGAAGTGACCCGCTTTGTTAAAAGCTTCGGGTAGGCTGCAAGAGTTAGAGGGGCGACCTTCTAAGTCAGTTGAATAACCATCATTCCCGCCCTTAATATTATCGGGAAAACATAACTCGGCTTACTGGCCTGATGAATTTTTTGGGAGTATCTCTAAGGTAAAATTATTAAATTAATGTAACAGCACTTAGGAGGTTTTAATGTCAGGTCATTCAAAGTGGGCGAGTATTAAGCACAAAAAAGCAGCTACCGACGCAAAGCGCGGAGCGGCATTTACAAAAGTCACCCGAGAGATTACGGCAGCAGCGCGTGCCAGCGGTGGAGACATGAACACCAACCCTCGTCTTCGCACGGCAGTTGCACGGGCACGATTTTTAAATATGCCTAATGTTAACGTTGAGAACGCTATCAAAAAAGGGACCGGTGAGCTGCCGGGCGTTGTTTATGAAGATGTGGTTTTTGACGCTTATGGCCCCGGCGGGGTAGCGATGCTTATTCAAGGTTTGACCGACAACAAAAATCGTACGACGGCGGAAGTCCGTAATATTTTAGCCAAGAAAAACGGTAGTCTTGCCGGTGCAGGCAGCACGTCGTGGATGTTTACGTCAAAAGGTTTTATTTCTGTTGAAAAAAGTAAAGTCAGCGAAGAGGCGCTTATGGAAATAGCCCTAGAAGCCGGCGCTGATGATATTAAGACAGAAGGCAGCTCTTATGAGATCACCTCTGACCCGACGAACCTTGAAACGGTCAAGGCTGCTTTGGCTGCAAAAAATATCCCGATTGAAACC
>JAYRHV010000238.1:0-1995 GCA_041907165.1 Candidatus Omnitrophota bacterium
AACCAGCGGCATGGAACAGCAAAAAGTTCTCTTGTCTCATATTTATAAGTATGATTATGAAACGCGGGAGACCAAAGCTATGTCGACTAGCACAGTTTATCGTGATCGGCTAGCGCAGCAGGCCGGACTTTTACCTAAGGATATTATTTTTGAAGTTCAGCTAAGGGCCTTGGCTTTAAAGAAATTGCACGACTTAAATGTGACAACACTCAAAGAATTGAGTGCTTTTTGTCGATCCTATAGTCGTAATTCTGATCTGGCATTAGAGAGTATCGGTCTTAGGCGAAGTGAGTTGTTTGAAAAGAAATATTTAGAAGAGAGAAACAGACGTTTAAACCGTTAAAGGCCTGTTGTAGATTTTTTGTTGAATTTCTCGACATATAATGTATATTGTATCGATATTTGCGCCTGCCCCGAATACTCGCAAAAGCGCTCGTGTTCGGGACAAAGGCGCAGGATTAGTTATATTAGTTGTTAAGATTTTTTAGAAAGATAGCGCCTGCCCCGAATACTCGCAAAAGCGCTCGTGTTCGGGACTAGTCGCAAATTTCTCTGATGTATGTTTTGATTGGTTTGTCGAAATTTGCGCCTGTAGCTCAATTGGATAGAGCATCAGTCTACGGAACTGAGGGTTAGAGGTTCAAATCCTCTCAGGCGCGTTTTTATATTTAATTTTTTTGGGGTTTTGTAAATTTGGGTAACAGTTCAGCGTCCAAAAAGCACTTCGACTAGTGTCATCGCGAGCCCCGAAGAGGGGCGTGGCGATCTTTAAAAGATTGCTTCGTCGCTTAAGAAACGCTCCTCGCAATGACACTTCTTAGAGCTGACCTATTACAAATTTTGTACCTCTTATTATGATTCAACACCGCACTCACAAAAGTCTTGATTTTTCGCATCGAAATTCGCTTCCTAAAATCTCTGATCATAAAATACAAAATTCAGATACGCTTTATTCTCAGCTTTTTAATAGTTCCAGTGACCCGGTTTTGATTTTGTCCTCGGATCTTCAAATCAAATTTGCCAATGCCGCGGCAGATAAATTCTTTAATTTTTCGCCTTTGCGTTCACAAACCAGATATTTTAAAGATTGCCTGTCGGCCGATTCTTTGCACAAAGCCAACGCAGCCCTCAAACAAGTTCGCCGTGAGCGCAAACAATTCTGTTTGCCGTTAGAAACTGTTGACGCTCATCGCCAGCGCGTTGTTCTTGAAGTTGCGATTTTTCCGACGTTGGAAAATAAAAACATCACGGGCTATTGGCTTTTGCTCAGAGACAGAAACGAAGAACATCAAATTGAAGAAATTCTGCGCGAGTCGCAAAAGATGGAGGCCATACAATATTTGGTTTCCGGGACAACAAAAGAATTGGCGCATCCGCTTTTGGCGATATTAAAACGTATTGAAAATATTAAAAATAAATATAGCGGCCGGAGTTTTGAATATGTCAGCTTTAAAGAGTTTACCCATATTATGGATTTTGTGGGTGTCATGCACAGGCAGATTAAGCAGTGTTATGATACGACGGCAAAGTTGACAAGTCTAAATAAAAAACGTCTTAAATTTGAAAATAATTATTGCCAAGCAAACGCGGTCATTCGTGAGATTGGGCGGATGAAAGAGCAGAATTTCCAGAATTTAAATATCAGGTTAAAATTACGTCTTCTAGATAAATTGCCGGCTGTTGCTATAGGAGAGTTGGAGCTCAATCAAATTGTTGGCCATATCGTTGACAATGCCATTCAGGCGATGCCGGCAGGAGGGCAAGTTTTAATTGCGACGTCTAATGTTCCCCAGTCGCATCAGGTCAAAATTGAGATAAGCGATACGGGAGTGGGAATATCGCCCGAAGATTTACCGCATATTTTTGAACCATTTTTTACGACAAAACAGCGCGCAGCCGACCGCAGTGTTGGTCTTGGACTTTCTATCGTTTATGCCTTGGTCAAGGCAGCCCATGGTGAAATTCATGTTAAAAGCAGTTTGCGCAAAGGGACGA
>JAYRHV010000239.1:0-8142 GCA_041907165.1 Candidatus Omnitrophota bacterium
CCGATCTTAACGGGGACGGGGATACGGCTGATAGCAATGAAACTGGGAGTGGAATCTATGCAAACTATGATGTTTTTATTTCCGTTTTTAGTTCAACAGGGACTTTTCAATGGTCCAAGCGTTTGGGGGGAACAGGGACTGACTATCCTCCTGCTGTTACCGTAGACAGCAGTAGTAATGTCATTGTGACTGGGTATGTTGCTGGTAACGCGGATCTCACTGGGGATGGGGACCCGGCCGATAGTAATGAAACGGGCAATACAGGTGTGTATGGAGGTACGGATGCTTTTATTTCCGTCTTTAATTCAGCTGGGACTTTTCAATGGTCCAAGCGTTTGGGTGGGACGGGTAGCGATAGCAGTTATGGTGTCACGACGAACAGTAGTAATAATATTATTGTTGCAGGGACTGTTGTGGGCAACGCGGATTTAAACGGCGATGCGGCGGTGACGACGACGTACGCTTTTTACAAGAGCGGGTATGAAGATACGCCCGTGCAAATAACCACAACAGCGACGAGCATTAGCGCCGATACTAATGCTACTGACGATATTGATACTTCGCCGATTGCCGTTACCGGTTTGGCTGGTATTGCTGGCAATACATCATGGCCAAATGGTTACTCGGCATTTTATATGATGAAATATGAACTGACTCAAGGTCAGTATGTGGATTTTCTTAACACCTTGTCCCGCGTCCAACAAGGCAATCGGGTTGTTTCGACGGTCAGTGGGAATACTATCGCTAATTATTATGTGATGAATGGTTCAACAAGCGTGTCCTATCGTAATGGAATCCGTGCGCCGGCTTCGGGCAATGGAACGAGTCCCACACCGATCGTTTTTGGAAATGATTATAATGCCAATGGGACGTTTAATGAAACCGATGACGGCCAGAATATTGCAATGAATAATTGTGCTGAAATGAATTTAGCCGCTTATGCGGATTGGGCCGGACTTCGTCCAATGACCGAATTGGAATTTGAAAAAGCAGGCCGTGGACCTAATAGCGCGGTTTATGGGGAATATGCGTGGGGCACGACAACGCTCACGCAAGCGCAAGGTCCGGGACTTAATTTAGGACGCGGCAGTGAAGTGGCGAGCACGGCAGGTCCGGGTTTGGCCAATTACGATGGGAGCGGGACGGATATGGGTGGTCCTTTTCGAGTTGGGTTTGCGGCGACGAATGCGACGAATCGTATTAACGCTGGCGCGGGATATTATGGGAATATGGAGTTAAGCGGAAATATCTGGGAGCTTGTGGTGACACTGGGGAATACGCAAGGGCGTCTTTTTACAGGAACGCATGGCGATGGGACGTTGACTACGACCGCCAGTTACGAGGGAAACGCGACCAACAATGACTGGCCGGGGATTGATGCGACAACGGCACGTGGGGTAACTGGGACAACAGGTTTTGGTTCTCGGGGCGGCAGCTTGTTTTCAGCTAGCGTCCGATCTGTTCTTTCAGATAGATTAAATGGGTCTTATTCGCAAGGTAATAATGGTGATACCGGCGGGCGCTGTGTGAGAACAGCACCGTAAAAAAGCGGGTGGACGTTAGACGCTGGTGGCTGGACGCTGGACGCTGGACGTTGGTAATTTGTAAAAAATGGTTTAACCGTAGGGAACAGGCATGCCTGTTTCCTACATAAAACAATACAATGTTTATTCCACCGGGGCGTATGGCAATACGCCCCTACACAATCCACGATTTATTTCTTTATGGACATTGATTCCTTACAATATTTTGCCAAGCAATGTGCCGCGCTTATCAAAAAAGCCAAGAGTATCGTGGTTCTTTCCGGCGCTGGTATCTCAACAAATGCCGGGATTCCAGACTTTCGCGGGCCTCGGGGACTTTATGTCACCAAACAGTACAATGCGGAAAAAGTTTTTGACATCGATTATTTTGCCCGAGATCCTAAACCATTCTATGATTTTGCCCGTGACTTTATCCAATTAGAAGAACAGATTACTCCGACGAGTACGCACAAATTTTTTGCTAAGCTTGAAGCATCGGGCAAAAGGGTTGATATCATCACCCAAAACATTGATGGTTTGCATCAGCGCTCCGGTTCAAAAAGTGTTTATGAACTTCACGGCAGTTTTGAAAAAAGTTTTTGCCGTGACTGTCAAAAAATGTTTTCGTTTCTTGAATTAAAAGAAAAAATCGAAACACAGGTTGTGCCGATCTGCGAATGCGGAGGAGTTTTAAAGCCGGCGATTGTTTTTTTTGGAGAAGACGTTCAATATTACAGTGCGGCAGTTGAACTTGCTAAAGCGTCTGATCTTTTTTTTGTTGTCGGTACAAGTTGCGTAGTTCATCCGGCGGCGCAAATCCCGACCTTTGCAGCAGGCGATATTGTTGTCGTTAATAAGGGAAAGGTCGAGCTTGAATTAGACACAGTTACGCTGCGGGTCAACGCGGACACGGACGAGTTTTTTGAAATGGTGGGTCAAAAAGTTAGAGTGGATTAAGGGGAGTTAAAGGGGTGATCAATACAGTATTGATTTTTTTTATTTTTATACTTTGTGGACTTTCGAATCTCGCTTTTGCTGATTTTCCGATCGAAAAAATCAAACTTCCGCCCGGGTTTAAAATCGAAGTCTTTGCCTCAGGACTCGAAAATCCGCGTTCTCTTGCCATAACGCCAAACGGAACACTTTTTGTCGGCACGCGCACCGGCGGGGGATATCTTTATGCGATCCCTATTATTAAGGAAGGCGCATCACGCAAGGCCGGGAAAATTTATACCCTCGCCCGAGGGCTTAGGGCGCCTAACGGGGTCGCTTTTAAGGACGGGGCTCTGTATGTTGCAGAGATCAATCGGATTTTGCGTTTTGGCAATATCGAGGATAATTTGGCCAATCCGCTTAAGCCGGTCATTGTCAGTCAAAGTTTTCCAAACGACACATGGCATGGCTGGAAATTTATTCGGTTTGGCCCCGACGGAAAACTCTATGTTCCCGTTGGGGCTCCTTGCAATGCCTGCGAAAAAGATGATTTGCGTTACGCCTCGATTTTACGGATGGACCCCGACGGTAAAAATTTAAAAATTTTTGCGCGTGGTGTTCGCAACACCGTTGGATTTGACTGGGACCCAACGACAAAAGAAATGTGGTTTACCGATAATGGCCGTGACAATCTCGGGGACAATTATCCACCGGATGAACTTAATCACGCGCCCAAAGCCGGACTGCACTTTGGTTTTCCGTATTGTCATGGCAAAAATATTCCTGACCCGCAATTAGGCCAACCCGATGCGTGCACAATACATATCCCGCCGGCCAAGGAATTAGCTCCGCACGTGGCGGCTTTAGGAATGCGCTTTTATACAGGAAAGATGTTCCCCAGCGAATATCGCAATCAGATTTTTATTGCCGAACATGGGTCGTGGAATCGTGGAGAAAAAATCGGATACCGCATTACCTTGGTGCGGATTAAAGACAATCAGGCCGTCAGCTACGAAAATTTTGCCAGCGGTTGGTATGATGGTAATAAAGTGTGGGGAAGGCCGGTTGATTTAGAAATCCTTGACGACGGGTCACTGATCGTTTCAGATGATACTGCAGGAAATCTTTATCGGATTTATTATCAAAAAGAGTAATTAAAAAATATTTCTTTACAAACGCCCTAACGGCTGTGGTATACTCCCAAACTATGATTAAGTCATTTAGACATTATCAAACCTCGATCGGCCGCAAACAAATTGTTGCGACAACCGGTCTTCTTTTGATTTTATTTATCTGCGGGCATTTGGTCGGAAACCTTTTATTTTTTGGCGGTCCTGACCTTTATAACGGTTATGCGGCTTTTTTGGCAAAACTTCGTCCCGGGCTTTATGTGATTGAAGGCATTTTGGCTTCGATTTTTTTAATGCACATCTTTGTCACGTACTTTCTTGTTTACAAAAACATGACCGCACGTCCCATCGGATACAAAATGGTCGCGCCCAAAGCTGAACGTTCTTTTGCCGCACAAATCATGCCCTTTACAGGAACAATTGTCTTGGCTTTCATTTTCTATCATCTCTGGGATTTTACATTCACAACGCATGAGGGGGCACAAAGCATTTTGGCCGACGGAAAAAATTACGGACTCTATGGCTTAGTTTACAATTCATTCAAAGACTGGGTGCACAGTACATTTTATATTATTGCGATGGCAAGTATCGGGTTTCATTTAAGTCATGGCGTTGAAAGTTTTTGTCAGACCTACGGCTTTAATCATCCTAAGTATACAGGCCGTGTACGTTTGGCCAGCAATTTATTTGGTATCTTAGTCGGTTGGGGTTTTAGCTCGATTCCTATGTATGTTTTAATCAAAAATTTGGTAAACAATTAAGCCTATGCTCGACTCAAAAATCCCATCCGGTCCGCTTAAAGAAAAATGGTCGCAACACAAATTGCACGTTAAGCTCGTCAACCCTGCCAATAAGCGGAAATACAAAATTATTGTAGTCGGAACAGGTTTGGCGGGAAGCTCTGCGGCAGCCACATTAGCCGAGCTTGGCTATAAGGTCAAAGTTTTTTGCATCCAAGACAGTCCTCGTCGGGCGCACAGCATTGCGGCGCAAGGGGGGATCAATGCGGCCAAAAATTATGCCAATGACGGCGACAGCGTCGAGCGATTGTTTTATGACACGATCAAAGGAGGGGATTTTCGCGCGCGGGAAGCGAACGTTTATCGTTTAGCGGAAGTCAGTAACGCCATTATCGACCAATGCGTCGCGCAAGGTGTTCCGTTTGCCCGGGATTACAGCGGGTATCTTGAAAATCGTTCGTTTGGCGGAGCGCAAGTTTCGCGCACATTTTATGCTCGCGGACAAACTGGGCAGCAACTTCTTTTAGGCGCTTATTCGGCGATGATGAAAGAAGTCGCGCGTGAAAATATCGAGCTTTATCCACGAGAGGAAATGCTCGATTTGGTCGTCATCGATGGTGTTGCCAAGGGCATTGTGACGCGCAATTTGATTACAGGAAAAATTGAATCCCATTGTGCCGATGCCGTCATTATGGCCACCGGCGGCTATTCGTCGATTTTTTATCTTTCAACGAATGCCAAGGCTTGTAACGCAACCGCAATTTGGCGGGCGTATAAGAGAGGCGCGTATCTTGCTAACCCGTGTTTTACGCAAATTCACCCGACCTGCATACCGGTTCACGGTGATTATCAATCCAAATTAACGCTAATGAGCGAAGGCTTGCGCAATGACGGGCGTGTATGGGTTCCTAAAAATGCGAATGATAAAAGGGATCCGACAAAAATTTTAGATCCAGAACGGGATTATTTTCTTGAAAGAAAATATCCGACCTTTGGTAATCTTGTCCCACGCGATATTGCCTCGCGCAACGCCAAAGAGCAGTGTGATGCCGGGCGTGGCGTCGGAGAAACAGGGATGGCGGTTTATTTGGACTTGGCGGCTGCGATCAAACGTTTAGGCAAAGAGACGATTGCGGAGCGTTACGGCAACTTGATTGAAATGTATGAAAAAATTACCGGGGACAACCCTTATGAAACGCCGATGATGATTTACCCGGCCCCGCATTACACGATGGGTGGATTGTGGGTGGATTATAATTTGATGAGCACGGTTCCCGGGTTATTTGTTTTAGGGGAAGCTAATTTTTCTGACCATGGGGCCAATCGTCTGGGGGCGAGCGCTCTGATGCAAGGCTTGGCCGATGGGTATTTTATTATTCCCTATACGATTGGCGACTATTTAGCGCAGACACAACCGCTTGGCAGTGACATTTCTTCTTTTCCTGCCTTTAAAGAGGCTGAGGGGCAAGTTTTACATAAAGTGACGCGTCTTTTAGAAGCCAAGGGCAAACGCAGCGCGGATGATTTTCATAAGCAGCTTGGAAAACTTTTGTGGGACAAATGCGGAATGTCGCGCAATGATGCTGGTTTGCGTGAAGCTCTTGCGCAAATTCCGGCTATTCGCCAAGAGTTTTGGGAAAATATCAACGTCCCGGGCAGCGGGGAAGATTTGAATCAAAGTTTGGAAAAAGCCGGTCGGGTTGCCGATTATTTGGAATTTGCCGAATTGTTCGTTAAAGATGCGCTTCACCGCAAAGAGTCCTGCGGCGGACATTTTAGGGAAGAATATCAAACCCCGGAAGGCGAAGCCAAGCGCGATGACGAAAAATTTTGTTATGCGGCGGCATGGCAGCATGTGGAAGGCAAGGATGCAGAACCTATGCTTCATAAGGAACAATTAAAATTCGACAGTGTCAACTTGACCCAAAGAAGTTATAAATAACAAAAGTAAAGTTATCGCGAGGAGCGAAGCCACGAAGCAATTCTGCGTTTAACAATACTTTAAAAACGAGATTGCTTCGCTAAAGCTCGTCCCGCAGGGACTCGCTATCGCTCGCAAAGACAGCAAATAAAAGAAAACATCTTATGGACAAAAAATTAAATCTTAAGCTTTTGATTTGGCGCCAAAAAGGTCCGACGGACAAAGGGGAGTTTGTTACCTATCAAGTCAATGACATTGATGTGGCGATGTCGTTTTTGGAAATGATCGACGTGTTAAACGAACGTCTGACTAAAGAAGGCCAAGAACCGGTTGCTTTTGATCATGATTGCCGCGAGGGGATTTGCGGGATGTGCGGCGCGGTCGTTAATGGCAAAGCGCACGGAAAACTTAAAGGGACAACACTTTGCCAATTGCATATGCGTCATTTTCAAAATAATGAAACGATTGTCATCGAACCGTGGCGTGCTAAAGGTTTTCCTGTTATTAAAGATTTGATTGTTGATCGAAGTGCGTTTGACCGGATTATCGCATCCGGCGGGTATATCTCAGCCAAAACCGGTTCTGCGCCCGACGCGAATGCAATTCCGGTTGCAAAAGAAAATGTCGATCAAGCGATGGATGCCGCTTCTTGCATCGGCTGCGGCGCTTGTGTGGCTGCATGTCCCAATGCGTCAGCGATGCTGTTTGTGGGAGCCAAGGTCAGCCATTTGGTTCTCCTGCCGCAGGGCAAAGTCGAAAGCAAAACCCGTGTGAATAATATGGTCCATCAGATGGACAAAGAAAATTTTGGCAACTGTTCCAACGAATACGAGTGTGAAGCCGCATGTCCTAAGGGGATTAGTGTGGCCAATATTGCCCGTATGAATCGCGAGTTTATGTTTTCGCGGATTTCCCGTCAGTCGTAAGCGTTTTTCCTCTTTTTTCTGCATCCGTGGTAACATATCATAATTTTTATGAAAATTGATAAAGCCACAATCCTAAAATTTGACAAGCCCGGGCCGCGTTACACAAGTTATCCGACGGCCCCCGAGTGGTCAACCGCCACCAACGCGCAAACCTATCAAGAAAAACTTGAGCAATTCGGCCAAAGCGGCAAGACGCTTTCGCTGTATGTTCACATTCCTTTTTGTGAATCCTTGTGTTATTTCTGCGGCTGCAGCATGAATGTCCGCAAAAATGAAGAGCGTGTCGGTAACGAATATCTTGACTATCTTGAAAAAGAAATAGATCTTGTCTCCCAAAAAATCGGCACACAAACTTTGATCCGCCAGTTGCATTGGGGCGGAGGGACACCGTCTTTTTTAAGCGAAGCGCAAATGACTCGTCTGTACCAAAAAATTGCCAGCTGTTTTAGTATTGATCCAACCGGGGAAATAGCCATCGAAGTGGACCCTCGTCGGGTAACAAGATCCAAAGTCGAAACTTTGAAAGAATTAGGGTTTAATCGGATCTCAATTGGTTTGCAAGACTTTGATGAAAACGTGCAGAAACATGTCAATCGGATTCAACCTTTTGAATTAGTCGAACAATTTAACCGCTTCTGCCGCGATCTGCATTTTGAGTCGGTAAATTTTGATCTGATTTATGGCTTACCGTATCAGACCATTGTTTCGTTTGCCCGGACGGTTGATCTAGTGCTTTCTCTTAGGCCGGACCGCATTGCGCTGTATAGTTTTGCGTATGTCCCGTGGCTAAAAAAGCACCAGACAAAAATTGATGAGAGCAAATTGCCCTCGACAGATCAAAAGCTGGAAATATTTTTAAATGCGCGCAATGCGTTTTTAAAAAACGGTTATCAGGCCATTGCCATGGACCATTTTGCCCTTGCTGATGATGAGTTAAGTAAGGCATTTAATCGCGGGACTCTGCACCGC
>JAYRHV010000240.1:0-9678 GCA_041907165.1 Candidatus Omnitrophota bacterium
TCGCGACAAGAAAGTCGATTTTCTCCTGTCTTGTCACACCTATCGCCGACGGATAGGTGCACGTAATGTGAATTTTCTTTAGTAAAGGATTACCGAGATACGCTATTGTTTGCGTAACGTCTATTTTGTACTTTGTAAACCCAGAGATGATTTGCCCTGCGACAGTAACATCCTTGGCAAAAGCTTGGCATTTGATCTCTTCAGCTTTATATTGGAGTAAATTCGAGGCGATCAAGTTTTCCTCAGTCAAAAAATTCATTCTGGAACCGAATGAATACAAATTCATTATGGATACAGCCATAAAGCCTAAGACGACTACCGCAGCCAGAAGCTCGACAAGCGTGAAAGCGTGGAAAAATTTTTTACTTTTTATATTTTTACGGCTCATAAACAACTTTGTTATGGGATGACCGATAACTGACCGGTAACGCTTTGGATTTGTATATATTTTGAATTCATCGTTTTCTCATGCCGCAACATGATCATGCCTGATTCCGACGGAGCCCCAAATTGGTCAAAATCCACAGACCCCGGGTTGATCGAAAACGAAACGTTAGGTACACTGACATTGTTTTTATACCCATTAGTTTCCTGAAACACAAACACAGAGCCGTTAAACATATTGACCGTGTAAACCTTCGCTGGGATATCCCATGTGATCCGATAAGTGGTTTGTTTGGCAATCGCCAACTGTTGCACTTGCCTGATCTTGGCTTTCATCTTATTGATCTCAATATCCAAATCCCAAACATTGATCAGTCCCACGAGTTTTGGGACAATGACCATCATGGCCAAAGCCAGAATGCCCAAGACCATCACCATTTCCAACAGTGTATATCCCTTGACTCTATTAAAAGATGGTCTGATTATTGCAATCCCGCCGCTAATATGTCGAATAGGCAGCACCATTCGAATCAACTCCTGTGAAATTGGGAACTATCGTATGCGTCGGCAAATCATAAAACCACCCTCCCGTATTTGTCGAAACGTTGGTAACCGAATTTTTATGAGTGATCTCTTCGGCAGGCAGTTTGGCTAAATATTTCTTACCGCTGGGGGCTGTGCCAAGATACAATTCAGAAAGGTTGCCGACAGGCCAATTGCCCTCGACTTCATAAAAAAGGGCAATTGCGGTGCGTATGCTTTCCAAATTAGCTTTAGTGACATTGATCGCTGTCCGCTTGCGTTCTGAATCATAGCGCATAACAACCAATGATGATAAAAGCCCGATGATAAAAACAACCATGAGGACTTCGACCAAGGTGTAACCTTTTTTCACCCAAAGCTCCTGTTTGTTCTAATATCAATGAATTGTTTGCAATAGACTGGCCAAGGGCATAAAAATAGATGTTGTAATAAAACCGATAATAATGGCCATCCCAACCATCAAGGTTGGTTCAATCATTTTGGTAAAAAACTCGACCGCGTTGGTAACATCTTTGTAATAAAATTCTCCGATTTTTTCGAGCATGCTACTTAAGGAACCTGTTTCTTCGCCGACACGGACCATATTAACAAGCATATCCGGGAACATGGCACTCTCTTCCAAAGGCTGGGCGATGGGCTTACCTTCCTCGACAAACGAAGAAACTTTTTTAAGCACTCGGATTATTGCTTTATTGCCGATTGTGTCTGTGACAACGTCTAAAGCAGTGAGAATAGGAATGCCCGCGCTGACAAGAGTCGCCAGCGTCTGGGTAAACTGGACGGTCACCGATTTATTAATCAACAGGCCGATCAAGGGGATCTTTAACATCAAAAGATCAAATTGATATCCTCCTTCTTCGGTATGAATGATAATCTGGGTCAAAAAATACACTGCTAAAACCCCTCCAGCAAAGACCAGCCAATATGTCTTTAGCATGACGCTAAAACCCAGAAGCATTTGTGTTGGCAGCGGCAGCTCAACACCTATTTCCTTAAAAATATTTGAGAACTGCGGCAAAACAAAAGCCACTAAAAACATGATCACGCTAAAAGAAACGATCAAAAGCAAAAGAGGATAAATCATGGCCGCTTTTATCTTGGAGGTGATTTCCGCCTGCCGTTGGTAAAAAATCGCCAGTCTTTTTAACATTTCATCCAAGACCCCGCCGACCTCACCGGCATTGACCATCTGGACGTAAAACCTTGAAAATACTTTGGGACTTTCTTTGAGGGCATCCGAAAACGTTGAGCCTGCCTCGACGCGCTGATAGACACGCGCGAAAGCTTCTTTTAATGTTTCATTTTTTGTCTGGTTGATGATGATCGTCAGACTGTTACTTAATGTCAACCCTGCGTTTAATAAGGTAAAAAGCTGCCAGCTAACAAGCGCCAAGTCCGTCTGGGAGGCATACCCAAAGCTAAAAGAAAAAGACTTGAATAAAAAATCTCTTTCGCTTTTTGGCTGACTATATTCAATAATAAAATATTCACGCTCATCGAGTTTGTGTCTCAACTCACGCTCGTCAGCGGCTTCCATCTGCCCGTTTAAAATTTTTCCTGACTTGTCCCGCACTTTATATTTATACACTGGCATAGGACAATCATTCCCCTTCTAAAAATGTGACCCGTTTGAGCTCATCGATAGTTGTCCTGCCTTGGAGGACTTTTTCTAACCCGTCGTCCCACAAAAATTTCATCCCTGATTTTTGGGATGAGCTGCGCAAAACATCAACAGATTTTCCTTCATGAATCAGTTGTCGCAGCTCTTTATCAACAACCATCAGCTCAAAAAGTCCTGTGCGGCCGCGAAAACCCGTCTGCCCGCAATCTTCGCATCCTTTCCCGCGATAAAGAGTAACCTGCGATGGCGCAGATTTTATCCCAGCGGAATCCAGCATTTCCTGAGTCGGAGTATAGGGCTCTTTGCATTTATCGCAGATCGTCCGCACCAAACGCTGTGCCAGAACACAACAGATCGACGAGGTGACCAGATAAGAAGCAACCCCCATATCAATTAACCGGATAATGGAACTGCATGCATCGTTGGTGTGCAAAGTGCTAAAAACCAAATGTCCGGTCAAGGCGGCCCGGACCGCGACATCCGCTGTTTCTAAGTCACGCATCTCGCCGACCATGATGACATCCGGGTCTTGACGCAGAATGGAACGCAAGCCCTTGGCAAATGTAATGCCAGCCTTATTGTTAACAGGGATTTGGTTGACCCCCTCTAAATCATATTCAACAGGCTCTTCAATGGTGATAATGTTTTTGTCTGGAGAATTTAGTGTTTGCAGGGCCAAATAAAGTGTCGTCGTTTTGCCGCTGCCGGTAGGGCCCGTGACCAAAATAATGCCGTAAGGACGATTGATCAAATCGCTAAAGCGGTCCAAACAACTTTGGCTTAGGCCACAATCCATAAGGCCCATTTTAATAAACGATTTGTCCAAAAGTCGCATGACTAATTTTTCGCCATAAATTATGGGGACGGAAGAAATGCGAACATCGATATTTTTATTTTCAACGCGGATTTTAAAGCGGCCATCCTGAGCTTGACGCTTGATCGAAATATCCATCTGCGCCATGATCTTAATGCGCGAGATAATCGGCGCCGCAAGTCGTTTAGGCGGCGACATTGTTTCGCGCAATATCCCGTCAATTCGATAACGGATACGCAAACCCTTTTCATCCGGCTCGACGTGAATATCGCTGGCCCGCTGCTTGATTGCTTGGGTAATAATTGTATTGACTAGACGGATAATCGGCGCATCGACAGCTTGAACATCAATTTTTTCATTCTCTTCTTCACGGGTTTCACGGATGATCTCAAGCTCTTCGGCTTCCTGAGTCATGCCTTTAACGATCTCCTCGATGTTTTCTTTTTCTTCATAAAAAACACTTAGTGTGTTTAAAATATCTTCTTTTTTACTTAAGACGGATTGGATCTTGCACTTTGTCAGAGCCTGAAGATCATCTAAAACAAAAACATCAAACGGATCGAACATCGCGATGGTCAAAACGTTTGCGGTTTTATACAGCGGTAAAACAAAATTCTGGCGGCAAATTTTTTCCGGGACGATCTTGACGATTTGGGGGTCGGTGATCTTGCTTATCAGATCTTTGACGATGGGGATTCCCATAACCTTCGCCGTAAACTCCAAGAGTTTATCTTCTGTAATAAACCCCATGTCCACTAGAATCTGGCGAAGAAGGACTTTTGTTTCCTGATGTTTCTTTAATGCCAAATCAAATTGTTCCGCGGTGATCAGCCCTTCTTCAACTAATCTCTCGCCGAACCTTTTGCGGATATATGTTGGCATAGGCGAAGTTTATCCTTTATATTTCGATTCAATGTCCTTGATCAGAGCAAGAAACGATTCAACCTGTTGCGGATTTTGCAAAATTTGTTTTACCCCCGCCTGATAAATGCCCACAGACACATTTTTTCCTACTTCGTAAGTATACGCGACGACCGGGACATCGCTTAGGCCCTTTAAACTTTTTATTTTCTTAATAATTTTCTCACCGGCATTATCACTTTGCCCACATTCTAAAAGAATAAACCGCGGCTTGCGCCTTTGCGTAATTCTTTCAAACTCCGTTGAAGCTCCAATTCCAAGAACATCATAATTTTCCTTGGTGAGAATTCTGATCAGTTGACGGATAGTTTCTGACCCCGA
Organism: Candidatus Omnitrophota bacterium; assembly: GCA_041907165.1. GTDB lineage: Bacteria > Omnitrophota > Gorgyraeia > Zapsychrales > JANLHA01 > JADLGJ01. Next base: position 4,605 of record JAYRHV010000240.1, read on the forward strand.
TTGGTCAAAAGAAAATACGATTGGGCGTGTGTCAACGGCGATAATCCTGTGGACTTCAGCGATAAAATGATTGATGAGAAATGGCTTAGCAATAAACCCCGCTGCGTTGACATCCTTAAAAATATTTTCAAATTCGGCGCGGCTTGTCAAAACAAGCACAGGGTACACCGAACGTTGGCCGTCGGGCATAATATGGCGGAAGAATTCCAAACCATTCATCTTCGGCATATTGATGTCGAGAATAATCAATGAAGGGACAATCATCTTTAACTGCTCTAATCCTTCTTTACCGTTAGCCGCAGTTACGACGTCATATCCCGTATCCTCAAGCTGACGCTTCATCAAACCTGTCAAATTGACATCATCGTCGATGATGAGAATTGTCGGAGCATGATCCATCATTTTTCCAGAAGTTTTTCAATCTTGCCTTTTAGTTGCTCGATATCAAAAGGTTTAGCCAAACACGTGTTTGCGCCGACTTTTAAGATCTTCTCTTCGCCCTCGGCGGCAAATGAGCCTGAGACTGCAATGATCTTAACATTTTTATTAGCGGGGTCCTTGCGGATATTAGCACAAACTTCATAGCCGTTAAGGCCGGGCATCATAATGTCTAAAACGACTAAGTCAGGATGGAACGCAGAAAATTTCTGGCCGGCACTAAAACCGTCATAGGCGACGTCTAAATCATAGCGGTTGTCTGCTTTAAGCGCAGCAAAGACCAAATGCGCAATTCTTTGATCATCGTCAACTATCAGGATTTTCTTTTTTTCTGTGGTTCGTTGAAGACCTGCGGGGGTTGGCATGTGATACTTTTCTAAGAAATCTAAAAAGTCATTGATCGCCACACGGCTATGTTGCCCGGGCGTACGGTAAGCTTTGAGTTTGCCTTCAACAATCCATTTTAATACCGCACGATAAGTAACGTGACAGTATTGGGCTACTTCTCCGGTTGTCAAAGGCTCTTTTTGCATTTAAGTCCCCGATCCTTGCAATGAATATAATATATTTTTATGAAGTTTTATATAATAATTCCCATTTTTTTGATTCCACATTTAATTCTTTGCTTAAGAAATATCTGTTTTTTGCCATCTTATTTTTTGCAAATTCAAGGACACTGGATTCGTCGATTTTCTTTAAATTCATGTTATCAAAATAATAAAATTGCCCTTTGTCTTCAAATATGCATATCGCATGATTTTGAACTGAAGAGCTAAAAAATGCGACAAATTTTGCGTCATAACCCATCACTCTTAAAACAGCGATATTTAAAAAAGTAAAATCTTCGCAATCCCCATATTTACGGCCTAAGGTTTCAAGCGGGGTTGCCCATGCATCTGCACCGCCATCACTTTTAAAAGAAATATTTTTAGCTAGCCATTGGGCATATTCTTGAGGAGTATGTAAGTTGTTATCTTTTAATAACTTAGCTATTTCAACGTCCATCTTAGAGGGGCGGGAAACAAGAATGCCGTTACTTTCCGTTCTTTCCTGTCTAATTTGAAAAATCCCTGCTGAACTAGCAAATGCATAACTGCTAGATAATAAATAAGATATAAACATAATCGCTAAGAACCCTTGTTTCAGAGTGATTCTGGATTTTTGTCTGGCTGGACTTTGATTTTGTTTGTTTGTTTTCATTTTAGTATGTTGTTCTATTTGTTCTTATTTTTCTATCTATTCATATAGTATATTATATTCTTATTGTTGTCAATATATACAATAAAAGTAATTAATTTATAAGTAATTGCGATAGAATAACTTATAAATTAATTTAAAAAATATTGGATTTTTCTTAAAAAAACGGCGAGCGTACTTGTTTCGTTTCTGAAATTGCTTTTTTACAATATCAATAAATTGAATCTGGTCGAATGGCTTGGCAATAGCAGGATAATTCTCGTTCTCGACTTTTAAATATATACTGCTGCTTTCTTCTTCTTTTTTAGTGATCATGCCGGTCAAAAAAATCGCTGGCGCTTGACAAGCATATTTCTTTCTGGCTTGCTGTATAATTTCACCCCCATTCATATCCGGGAGCATCAAGTCAACTATCAAAAGATCTGGTCGACCCTGCCCAAGCTTTTGCAAAGCTTCAGCAGCAGTGCTTGCTTGAGAAACTTCAAAACCTTCTTTTAATAATATGTGCGCGCAGAGCTTAAGAACATGTGGGTCATCTTCAATAATTAAGATTTTCTTTTGATTCTCCACAGAGCGCTCCTTGTCCATTAAATTCAATCACGTCCGCTGATATTTTGTTTGATGTTAACATAAAAATTTATCCCCATAAATAAAATTATTTTAAATATCACAATCGAACAATTCATAAAATCCTCCAATTTAAACTATCGTGCAAAGAATTTGCATTAAACCCTAAAGCTTGTATAATTCCATTTTATACTCCCGGATTTTGCAAACCAAAATCCGACTGTGGCGACACCGTTGAAAGATCTCAAAGCGATTTTTTTGCTATCATGGGGTAAAGTTAAAGCTTTTAAAATACTAACTTAGAATATTACAATGCAATTTTTTAACAATATTAAGAAACTTGTCTTAGGCAAGGCCAAAAACCCGCAAGACCAACACATTTTTCACCAAATGTCGTTGATCGCTTTTTTTGCGTGGGTCGGCTTGGGAGCTGACGGCTTGTCGTCCTCTTGTTATGGTCCTGAGGAAGCTTTCCGGGCTTTAGGTTCACATCAATATTTAGGAATTTTTGTCGCCCTGCTTTCAGCCTTAACCGTTTTTCTTATCAGCGCAAGCTATTCGCAGATCATCGAACTTTTTCCCAACGGCGGCGGTGGATACTTAGTCGCCAGCAAACTTTTAAACCCACAGCTGGGCATGATATCCGGCTGCGCGCTTTTAATCGATTATGTTTTGACCATTGCGATTTCCATTGCCAGCGCTGCAGACGCACTCTTTAGTTTTTTACCGATGGGATGGCATGATTTTCGAATGACTATTGCCTTATCCGGCGTGTTTTTGCTAATGCTCATGAATATGCGTGGCGTCAAAGAATCTGTGGTGCCGCTGACCCCGATTTTTATGACCTTTGTCCTGACGCATACTTTCGCGATTGTCTATGCTTTTGCTACGCACGCTCACCAAGTCCCGCAAATCGTCCATACAAGCATAAACGAAATCACAAAAACCAGCAGCCAAGTCGGCGTCTTGGGACTGATTTTTATGATCCTGCGCGCTTACAGTTTAGGCGCTGGAACTTTTACCGGGATTGAAGCCGTCAGCAATGGTTTGCCGATACTGCGCGAACCGAAGGTGACGACCGGAAGATTAACCATGCGTTATATGTCCTTTTCGCTGGCTTTGACCGTCGCGGGACTTATGATCGCCTATTTGCTTTTTGACGTACTGCCCGAACATCATAAAACCTTAAACGCTGTCTTAATGGAAAACATTTCGCAAGGCTGGGTTAGCCCTTGGGGAACCATTTTTGTCCTCGTGACACTCATCTCAGAGGCGATGCTGCTTTTTGTGGCCGCTCAGGCTGGTTTTCTCGATGGACCACGAGTTTTAGCGAATATGGCTTTAGACCGATGGATGCCGTCTAAATTCTCGAGCTTAAGCGACCGGCTCGTCACACAAAACGGTGTGGTGTTAATGGGACTGGCCGCCTTTGTCACCGTCGCAGCTACGCACGGTTCGGTAGGGCTTCTCGTCGTTCTTTATAGTATCAACGTTTTTATTACTTTCTGCCTTTCCCAAGCGGGGATGGTCCGCCACTGGTGGCAGGTACGCAAAGAAGAGCGCAAATGGATCAAAAAAATACTGATAAATGGCTTAGGCCTTATGCTGACCACATTTATTTTGATTTCCGTCACTGTGCTTAAATTTCACGACGGAGGATGGGTCACGCTTTTAATCACAGGCTGCTTGGTCGCACTCGCCGTTTTTATCAAAAACCATTATCGCGGGACCCTTAAAATGCTTGAACGTCTAAACGTTTTAGTCGAAACCGCGGCAAGCGTGGTCACCACGAATCCCGGCCGCCAAGTAGCTGTCGATAAAAACGCCAAAACCGCGGCGATTTTGGTCAATGGTTTTAACGGTTTAGGGCTGCACACCGTCATGGGTGTCATTCGCAATTTTGGGAAAGAGTTTAAAAATTTTGTTTTTATTGAAGTCGGCGTACTCGATGCGGGCACCTTCAAAGGCGCCGAAGAAGTCGATCGGCTTAAAGATTCGATCCAAAAAGATCTCAATCGCTATGTCGAATTCATGAACAGCCATGGGTTTTATGCCGAGAAGATTTCTTCACTGGGGACCGAAATCGTCGCTGAAGCTGAAAGCTTGGCCAAAACTGTATCCAAACGTTTTCCGGGAATTGTTTTCTTTGGCGGGCAATTAGTCTTTGCAGAAGAAACCTTTGTTGACCGTTTGCTCCATAACTATACAGTCTTTGCGATTCAAAAAAGATTTTATCATCAAGGCATCCCGTTTGTCATTTTACCCATCCGAGTTTAACCTTTTCGATTTATCCAATTTTTGCCGCCTAACAAACGGGCAACCATCATGCTAGCCACATTGTCACCGACAGCGTTGACCATCGTCGCCGGCGGGTCAACAATTGTTCCTACCATAGAAATGACCGGTAACGCTTGGATCGGAAATCCGTACATCGTGACGATTAAAAGCTCGCCGATAAACCCGCCCCCGGGAATACCGCTCATGACTGTCCCGCTTAAAATCGCAATACCCACCGCCGTCAGCAACACCATAGGCGAAGAGAAATCCATCTGATAAATTCCGAACAACAAACTGATTTTGACAATCGCGGCCAAACACGAGCCTTCCATGTGGATCGTAGCGCCCAACGGGATCACGACCTCGCGGATATCCTGCGGCACGCCGCTTTTTTCGGCGGCCTCTAAATTAACCGGAATCGTCGCCACACTGCTGCCGGTTGCCCACGCGGTCAAGGAAGTTGGAATAATATTTTTCCAAAAAATTTTAACCCCGATCATTCCGCCGGCGAGAAAGGCATAAAAGCTAAACGCAAAAACAAAATACGCCAAAGAGACCGGATAATAAAGAGCCGCAACCCGAACATATGAACCCA
>JAYRHV010000241.1:0-2738 GCA_041907165.1 Candidatus Omnitrophota bacterium
AAATATCCCCATCGATATCCACAGATTTTAATTGCTCTTTAATCCGCCAGCCACTTTTTCCGTCGTTAAAACGTTGATACGGATTTTTCATTGCTATCAACGATTTTTTAAAAGACACAGAAAGAGCTTTGGCAATGGCTTGGCGAATGTCGGGGAGTCTGGCGGGCACATCAATAATGTTTTTTGCACGAATGCGCCCCTTTTGCCGGTCCCCGACGTTAATAACCGGCAAACTAAAAGACGGGGCTTCAATAATTCCGCTGGAAGAGTTTCCAACCATAAGATCAAAGCTAGCCAAACAACTCCAATATTTTTGTACCCCAAGATTATCGACGAGCCGATAACGCAGAGGATTTTTTTTACAAAACTCTGCAAGCGCTTTATTAATCTGCACGGCTTGCGGGTCCATATTGGCTTTAGTAAAAATGACCTTTAAATCAAACCCTTCAATGGCTTTTAAAATCACATCCAATAACTTTCGCGATAAGCTGCGGTCTAAGGTTTCGGGATGAAACGTGACAATCGCACAGCGCCCGCTTAAATCCAATTTTAGTTCCGACGACAAAGCGTTCTTCGATAACAACTTTGTCCTGCGCAGCGCATCCAAGCCCGGCGCCCCAAAATTAAAAACATTTTTAGGCTGTTCGCCTAATTGGATAATGCGTCGACGATACTCCTGTGTGGCGGCAAAATGCAGATGCGCCATTTTTGTTATCGCGTGACGAAACCCCTCATCCAGCGCCCCTTCTGATGATTCTCCACCGTGCAAATGAACGACAATATGCTTTCCGACATAAGCGGCAATCGTCGCCGCCAAAATTTCGTAGCGATCACCTAAAACAACAACAATATCAGGACTTAAACGCGCAAACGCGTCCGCAAAGCCTTGGCAAGCTAAACCGATGCGTTTTGTGATGCCAACCGCTGAATCATCAAATTTTGATATGTTGACTTTGGCATCGATTTTAAAACCATCTTTTTGTATCTGCCGATACGTTTGTCCTTGTTCTTTGGCAAGATGTGACCCTGTCACAATAATTTGCAGGTCAATAGACGAATCTAGCGCGCACGCACGCATCACGCTTTGCAAATGGCCATAGTCTGCCCGAGAACCGCTGACCACACAAATTTTTCTTATCCCAAATTTTGCATTACAACCTATTGCGCGACGATCCGTCGCGCACAAAAGGGGCTTGGCTAATGCAAAATCCGGGTTTATATTATTTTTGACCATGTCAATGTTTCGTCTTTTAAAATATTTTTAGCCGCCCGTCGCCCAACGACTTTTTTTATGTCCATCGGAAGAATTCCGGTCCCCGGACGTTTGAAAACGAGGTCTGAACTCAAAAATTTTTCTCCCTTTGCCATGTCGCGTACAGCGGTCAAACTTCTACGGGCAATCTTTCGGCAATCATCTTCACACAAGGCAGGCACTTTCTTCCCGTTGCCTAATGCGCTTTCAACGAGGCGTATATTTTCAACCATCATCTTAAATTCTTTGGGCTTAACCGAAGCCTGATGATCAGGGCCGGGCAAAGTGTGATCCAAAGTCAAATGCTTTTCAATGACCACTGCCCCCAACGCAACTGCGACGGGGGCCACTAAAATCCCCGCACTGTGGTCCGAAAACCCGACCGGCAAACAAAAAGTTTTTTGCAAAGTTTCGATTGCTTTTAAATTCAGCTGATCCAAAGCCGCCGGATAATCACTGACACAGTGCAAAAGGGTCAGGCGCTTATTGCCTGTTGAAAAAATACTTTTAACCGCAAGTTCAACTTCCTTTAGCGTCGACATCCCCGTTGACAAAATCACGGGCTTGCCCTTTTGGGCAATATATTTAAGAAATTCGAGATTTGTTATTTCACCGGAGGGGATTTTAAAAATCTTCATGCCCAGCGCATCTAATAAATCCGCGCTTTGCTCATCAAACGCTGTTGATAAAAATAAAATTTTATTTTGCCGGCAACAGGCAAGCAGCTGCTTATGATCACTTGGGCTAAGTTCTAGTTTTTTAAGCATCGCAAGTTGTGTTTCACCGGACAAAGTCAATCTTTTCTGATAAGTCGCTTTGCTGGCGGTTGGCGTCACCAGACGCTCTGCGTTAAAAGTTTGAAATTTAACCGCATCAGCACCAGCGCTTTTGGCTGCCTTAATCAACCGTTTGGCTAACGCAAGCTTCCCGTTATGATTGACTCCGGCCTCTGCAATAATAAAAGTCCTTAAACCCTTCATGCCCGTCTATCCTTTTTGAGGCAAGCGGGAACCCCGAGATACGTCCCCGCTTTCTTGATATCCTTGACGACCACAGCACCCGCACCTATCAAACAATCGCGGGCAATCGATACGCATTGGATAACCTTGGCACCAGTACCCAGCAAGCAGTTATCGCCAACCACAACCCCGCCGCTTAAAACTACCCCCGTCGCGATATGCACAAAGTCGCCTATGGCACAATCGTGATCGACAATGCAGCCCGTATTAAAAATACACCCTTGGCCTGCGGATGTTCCCGCATTAACAATTGCACCGTCAAAAACAACAGTCCCTGCGCCCAAAGACACCCCTTCATTGACAATCGCCGTCGGAGAAACTATAGCTGGCAGCTGAAAACCCCAAGCGGTCAATTCTTCAACTATTTGACAACGCTTATTAGAAAGCGCTGTTGTACCGATACCCAGTGCAGCCGAAAAGCACCGAAATTTCTTTGCGATTCTTTTTAAGTCTTGATCTGTCCCCAA
>JAYRHV010000242.1:0-3951 GCA_041907165.1 Candidatus Omnitrophota bacterium
GGGTGTAAACCAAACCTTTAAGTTCCTCGCCGCTTAACTCTTGAATAACTTTTCCGACGACCCCTGCCTTTTGAAGAACCGGTAAAGTCAAGCTGCTTTCGATGACCAAAACTTCACTGCCTGTATCCACAAAAGAATATTGATAATTCTGATGCACTGCAACCGCGACGTTGGCCAGTAAAGTCCACGGGGTCGTCGTCCAAATCAAAAGATAAACAGCTTTACCCGCCGGCAAAAACTTTAGAGTATCGGGATTTTTGACTTGAAATTTGACATACACCGACGGAGAATTGTGGTTTTCGTACTCGACCTCAGCTTCCGCCAGCGCAGTTTCGCAAGTGCCGCACCAGTTTACCGGTTTAAGGCCGCGATAAATATAATTCTTTTCGACCAAACGGACAAAAGAGTTGAGGATCCAATACTCATATCCCGGCAAGAGCGTTAAGTAAGGGTTGTCCCATTGCCCAAAAACGCCCAGACGTTTAAACTGCTCACGCTGCAGCCCAACATATTTCATCGCATAATCGTGCGCCATTTTACGAAAAGAGACGCTTTCAACTTCCGATTTTCTTTTGTTTAAATCTTTAAAAATTTGATGTTCAATCGGCAGGCCGTGGCAATCCCACCCGGGCACGTACAAACTGTCAAAGCCCTGCATCGTCTTGGACTTGACAATAATGTCTTTTAAAATTTTGTTTAACGCATGTCCGATATGGATGTTTCCGTTGGCATACGGCGGCCCGTCGTGCAGCGTGTACGTTTTTTTGCCCCTAGACTTAGCGCGGATCTTCTCATACAGCCCGTCTTTTTCCCACTGCGCCAAAACTCCCGGCTCTTTTTGGGCGAGGTTAGCTTTCATCGAAAAATCCGTCTGCGGAAGATTGAGTGTTTTTTGATAATCGATCTGTGTCATTTAAAGAAATTCCAATTCGCGTTTTTTGTTCTCAGGGATGGCGTGCGCTGCGGTCATAATCGCGTGCTGACGGGCATCTGATGCAGAAAATTTGCTTAAAGCTCCGGCACGAGGCAGGGCTAACTGCAAAATCTTTTTGGCATTCTCCACATTCTTTTGTAAATTCGCGACGACCATTTCCACCGTCACATCTTCCGTCGACTGACGCCAGCAATCATAATCCGTCACAGCAGCTAGTGTCGCATACGAAACTTCCGCCTCGCGCGCTAATTTGGCTTCGGTGGCTGTGGTCATCCCGATAATGTCCATCCCCCAGCTGCGGTACAAATTTGACTCTGCTCTCGTCGAGAACTGCGGGCCTTCCATATTGACATAGGTGCCCTTCTGGTGCACCGTCAGCTTAAGTTCACGGGCCGCATCGATAAGAATTCGGCGGATCTCCTCTGAAAAAGGATCCGCCACCGACACATGCCCGACGACACCATTTTCAAAGAATGTTGTCTTGCGATGCTTAGTTAAATCCACAAACTGGTCCGGGACCACAAAGTCCATAGGCTTAAGCTCTTCTTTGAGGCTCCCGCAGGCGCAGACAGAAATGATCGCCTGCGCGCCTAATTTTTTTAACCCAAAAATATTGGCACGGTAATTGATTTCCGTCGGAGAAATCGCATGGTCCTTGCCGTGGCGCGGCAAAAAGATAACGTCCACACCGGCTAACTTTCCGGTGATAAAGTTTCCCGAAGGCTGGCCAAACGGTGTGAACAAAGAAAGCTCTTCAATCTTTTCAATGCCTTCGATCTTATACAAACCGCTTCCGCCTATGACCCCAATCTTTGGCATAATCGATCTCCATTAAGTTAATCATATTTCCAATTTCCGCTCCCTTAAACAGCCCGGGGCAGATGGTGGATTCCCGCTTTCGCGGGAATGACAAAAGAGAGTGTCATCCCTGCGAAAGCAGGGATCCAAGATTTAAGTGACGCATGATTTAAAAATTTTATATGTTTTACTATCCCTTTTTTACCGCGCCAACTCCCCCGCACGCGCTTTGGCCGCACAAACAGCGTCGGCAAACATTTTTTCAAAATCACCTTTTGAAAAAACATCTAACGCTGCCTGCGTTGTCCCGCCTTTGGATGTAACTTTACCACGCAAATCAGCAGCAGATTCCTTGCTTTGCAAATAAAGATTCACACTGCCTGATATAGTCGCATCGACAAGTTTTTGAGCTATGTCGCTATTGAGTCCTGTCTTTTGCGCCGCTTTTAAAAAACATTCCACAAAAAGAAAAAGATACGCCGGCCCGCTTCCCGACACCGCTGTCACGCTATCGATTAATTTCTCGTCGACAATGACCGTTTGGCCAATGTTAGAAAAAATCTTTACCGCTGTTTGTAAATCTTTGTCCGTGGCCTGCTTGCCCTTACATAAAGCGGTAAGGCCCTGACCGATCTGCGCGGGCATATTGGGCATTGTCCGAATGACACGCGCGGTTTTGCCCAAAAATTTTTCAAGATATCCGCTGGTCAACCCCGCAGCAATCGAGATCACTAGTTTTTTTGATGCCAAAAAACTCTTAAGCTCGGCTAAAACACTGTCCATATCCTGCGGCTTAACGGCGAGAATAATCACGTCAGACGTTTGGGCCAAAGTTTTTAAATCCAAAGAAACAGCCCGAAACTTTTTTTTCAAAAGCGCCGCACGCGCGGTATCCTTTTCGCAAACACCGATGCGATATTTCTTAAAGCTACGGCTGATAATCGCCGTACCCATATTCCCGCCGCCGATAATTCCGAGTTTTAACATAAAGTGTCTTTATCTTTCAAAATAATTTTGCTAAAACATGATCTGGCGTTGACGCCAAAAATATTCGTCATTGCGAGCGCCGCCGAAGGCAAGCGAAGCAATCTCGCTTTTAATGGGATTGCTTCGTCGTCCCTTCGGGACTTCTCGCAATGACAGTAATCATCTACTCTCCAAATATCGCACGTCCGACGCGGACCATATTACTGCCTTCTTCAATAGCAATGGGAAAGTCCCCGCTCATGCCCATCGATAACCATTTCATTTCTCCGCGCCCTTTTCTGGCTAAAACACTTTTGGCCTGATCGCGCAAAGTACGCAAACTTGCAAACGCCGCTCGCACTTTTTTTTCATCGTCGGTCAAAGCAGCCATCGTCATCAGTCCTTGCACATTAATGTTTTTAAAGTCACAGGCTTGATCGATCAATTCTAAAGCTTGTTCAAATTCAACGCCGGACTTTTGCTCTTCACCGGAACAGTTGACTTGAATTAAAATATCCATAATTTTATTGTGTTTCTCGGCCTGCTTTTGAATTTCTTGGGCCAGCTTTAAACTGTCGACCGATTGGATCATGTCGAAAATCTCGACGGCCAGTTTAGCTTTATTCGTCTGCAAATGGCCAATCAAATGTTTTGTAACTTGCCCGGGCGCAAATTTAAGAAGAGGAAATCTCTCTTGGGCATCTTGCACACGATTTTCGGCAATATGCGTCAAACCCGCATCGATGGCCTGTTGGACTTTAGCTAAATCCGTGTATTTCGTAACGCCAATCAAGACAACTTCTTTAGGGTCGCGTCCGCACTTTTGGCAAGCTTGGGCAATCTGGTCATAAATTTTGGCTAAGCTTTCTTTCATAAGGCCATAAACTAACATAAAGTACACCGAGGGTCAAAGTGTTTTCTTAAGACTCGTTATCGATAAAGCGCTGACCTTGTCACTGATCGGATAATTTTCTTTCCCCGGATAAACAACCCAAAGGTGCGCCAAAGAAAGCTCTGTTAAAGCTAAATGCATTGAAGACGTCAAAGAAGGCGCTTGGCTATATTTAACCTCGACGCCATAAAGTTTACCTTTTCGTTCAAAAACTAAATCCAGTTCTCCCCCGGTATGAACTCCCCAAAAATAAGCGCCGTCTTCCTTAATTTGCAAATGATTGATGATCTCTTGAAGAGCAAAACCTTCCCACGAAAACCCAAGCTTAGGGTGGGACAAAACATCTTTTTTATCTTCCAAA
>JAYRHV010000243.1:0-6392 GCA_041907165.1 Candidatus Omnitrophota bacterium
ACGGAACGCTTGCAAAAAGCGTGGAGTCCTTTGCGGACGAAGCAATCCCTTAAAACGAGATTGCGACCGTAGGGAGTCCCTGCGGGACTTTGCCCTGACGGGCTCGCAATGACATGTAACTTTTTATTTAATTTTTTCATAAATTCTTTAAGCGTAACTTAGACTGATTTTTAATTTGTGCTTTGTTTTTTAATTCTTCAAATTCTTTTAATAATTGATCTGTTTGATTCTTTTGCTCTTTGAGAATCTCTTGTTGATGCGCCACGACTTTTGTCAGCACAGCGGCAATGTCCATGGGCGATAAGCCGTCGCGATTTTTGGTGGCAACAAGATCCGGTACATCTTCGGCGATAAAGCCTAAGTAGCGATGATCAGGTTCGTTTTTATAATTGTATTGCACAGGCGTAAGCTTTGAAAAAGCATCGAGTGCATCCGAAGAAGTAAGAGAGTTAATATTTTCTTTATATCCACGACTGGAGGCGTTAATAAAGTTGCCGGCCGCTGAAACATAGGCGCCGTTGCCAAACTGCAGAGGGTAGATAGGAGCGCTTTGATTGATCCCGACAAAACCACTGTTTTTGATTGTCAAAATATTGCCGACCACTGCGGCGGGTGTGCTGGTCAAATTCAAATAATCGTCGCCAGAAGCGTTACCGTTGATTTCCAGCAAAGCGGCCGGAGTCGTGTCGCGAATACCCATCGAGCCGGAGTAAATGATCATCGCGTCTGAGGCCGCAATTGCCGCAATTGCGGCGTTAGAATAACCCCAAACAAACGAGTGATTGCCAGTGACGTTCATATATTTACCGGCGGCCAGTGAATTAGCTCCTGCGGCAGTATTGTTTTGTCCTCCGGGAATGATAGCGTGATCGCCGCTGGCTGTGTTTGAATTTCCTCCGAGAATAGTTGAGTAATCGCCGCTGGTAGTATTCCCAGCACCACCGCTGATAGAACAGTATCCGCTGACACAACTGGCCGTGTTATTGGTTCCGCCGGATATTGTGGCGTATGCTTTGCTAGCAGTGTTTAGATAACCGCCAGAAACGGTTGAATAATCCTGCGAGCTCACATTTAATTTCCCGCCGCTTCCGACAGAATACGCTCCATTAGCAGTATTGCTCTGTCCGCCGGCAATAGTACTGTAAGGGGTTCCTGCCGAATTTTGACTCCCGCCAGAAATAGTTCCATGATCTGATGAATTTGTATTCAGATTCCCGCCGGAAATAGTTGGAGCTATTCCAACTGAGGTCGTTGAATTAGACATCCCGCCGGAAATTGTCCAATAATTACCGACAGTAGAGTTGTTTTCTCCTCCACCAATTGTTGAATAATCTCCGTTTATGATGTTGTTTTTTCCAGAGGCCCGTGATCCGATACCACCAGCGTTATTTGAAGATCCACCTAAAATTTGCGCTAACTCTTTGGTTGTGGTGTTATTTTGGCCGCCGGCGATAACTGAAGCCCACGGGGAAGCTCCACCACTGGCTGAATTATTTTGTCCGCCCCAAACGCTGGCCCCTTGACTTGATGCGGTATTGCTATAACCCATCGCCATTGAGTTTGTGCCGATATTTGCATCGTCCCATTGATTGCCGTCAACATATCCGGCGCGAAAAGCGCCTTTAAGCGGATACCATATGAGCCTTGTTCCTGCGCCTGAAAAGGGCAAAGCTGACGAAGCTGACGCTAAGCCGTCGGCCAAAATTCCGCCGTCATTGGCAAGGGTCAATTTAAAGATAGGCGTGTCTGTGCCGATGGCGACTTTTTTATTGGCTGGATTTGTTGTGTCGGTTAAAAAAAGATCATTTCCTGTTAAAGTCCAAGGTCCGGCAATCGGTGCAAATGCGGGCAATCCTAAAGTAGGCCCGCAGTAATAGGGAAGACTATTATCATCTCTGTTAGCATAAATGGTTCCTAAGGTACAATTATTGGTAGCAAGAGCGGATTGTGGGGTCAAATGAATACTTTTATAGTTTCCTGCAGGAGTCGGGTAATAGGAAGTGAAGTTAAAGTTTTCGGCCTGTGCGTTTATATGCAACGCCAATGAGAGAATAAGAGATAGCAAGAGCGGTTTTTTCATAAAAATACTTTTTTATTATTGCTGAAAAAAGCTATCAGAGCTGTGCATCGAATATTTAAAATATATCCGATATTTTGATCTTAAGCAAATAAGAATCATTAAATATATATATATCTTTTGGAGGCTTAAAATTTTAAAAATTGTTTGACAAATTCCAACGGCTTAATTAAAGTACATTTATAAATATCGTTCTGGACCTAATAATTTCAACAGAAAGGCCAAAATGGCAGACTCCGGCAAAGGCATTAATGTCGAAAAAGATATGCGTGCGCTCGTGGCTGAAATTCTTGAAACCGAGCCTGACCAGTTGGACCTTAATGCAAAATTTGTCAAAGATTTAGGAATGGACTCGATGATGGCTTTAGAGATTCTCGCCGGCATCGAGAAAAAATACCGCATCGTCATCCCCGAGGAGATGCTTTCAAAATTTACCGATCTTGCGACAACCGTAGAACTTGTTACGCAAATCCTAGTGAAGAACAAAAAACTTTAAGTCACTCTCAAAAGGTATTCTGTGTATTTTAAACGACTAGAAATTTTTGGGTTTAAGTCTTTCGCTGACAAAACCACGCTTAACTTTGAGCCGGGGATCACCGCTGTCGTCGGGCCCAATGGCTGCGGTAAGAGCAATGTTTTTGACGCGATTCGCTGGGTTTTAGGCGAGCAAAGCGTTAAGGAACTGCGCGGATCAGCGATGGAAGACGTGATCTTTAGCGGCACCGACAAAAAGCATGGGTTAGGTTTTGCTGAGGTCAGCGTCACATTTTCGAACGAAACGCGCGTTTTGCCGATTGATTACAATGAAGTGACTGTCACGCGCCGATTGTTTCGCTCCGGCGAAAGCGAATATCTGATGAACCGCACCCCTGTGCGCCTGAAAGATATCAATGAGCTTTTTATGGGGACGGGGATTGGCGCCGAGGCCTATTCGTTAGTCCAGCAAGGCAAGGTCGATTTGGTTGTCAGCGCCCGACCGGAAGAGCGGCGCACGATTTTAGATGAAGCTTCCGGCATTACCAAATATAAAGCCAAACGCAAAGAAGCTTTAAGCAAGTTAGCGGACACCGACCAAAATCTTTTGCGCATCAATGATATCGTCGTCGAGGTCAAACGCCAGATTTCCTCGCTGGAACGCCAAGCGAACACAGCGCGCAAATACAAAGAAGAATATGTCCAGCTTAAAAATTTGGAAGTTCTCTTGGCTCGCGCGCAACTGCATATGGCCGCAGAAGCGCGTCAGGCGATTCTTGCGCAATTAGAAGAATTTAAAAATCAAGAACGTTCACTAAGCGCTCAGGTTGCTGAATTTAATGATTTGCTCGAAGGCCAGAGCGGTCTTTTAGAAGAGTTGGAAGACAATATCAACCAAGTCAATGCCGATGAGATTAAGCTCGACGGGCAAATTGATATTAATAATCGGCAAATTGGCTTTAATGAAGAGAGGCTGGCCAATATTGCACAGACCGCCCAGCGGCTTGAAGAAAATAAAGTCAATTTGACTTTGCATGCGCAACAACAGCAGGAAAAGATCAACGAAGCCGCGGAGGTTTTGGCTAGCTTAGATCAAGTCGTTGAAAAAAATCGGCAAGTTTGTGATGAGCGCCGGGCAGAATTAGCTGCAATTGCCCAAGCGGTGCACGCTTCCCAAGAAATTGTCCGGGTCCACGAAGAAAAAATTCTTGAGGTGACCTCGGTCCAAGTCCATGTTAAAAATCAGCTGACCGACGTGATGAAAGAGGTGCAAGGGGCGCTTGCGCGCAAGCGCCGTTTGGAGTTTGAAAATACTAAAGTCTTTGGCGAAAAACAACAAATCGATCTTAAACTTGCGGCTATTTCGCAACAACTTGTTTTTTCTTCGCAGCATTTGGAAGAATTAAATGCCGCACTTAATAATAATCAGCAAGTTTTAGAACAGATCCAGAATGATCTTAAAGCCATTGAGCAATATATCGATGAGCTTGAAAAAAAGAGGCTGTTTTTAAAATCGCAAAAAGAGTTTATCGAAAAGCTTTCCGTTCAATATCAAGATATCCCGGACCCGATTATTGAAGGGCGCATTATTACGACGTCTAAACCGATGGAGCATCATAGCGGGCTTATCGGCAAGGTCAAGGAAGTTTTGGAAATGGACCCAAGCCGCGCCCAGATTTTAGGCGGTACTTTAGCCTCCGATGGACGGCCTTTGTATGAAGTGATTTGTGAAGCAAAATTTATTGAGCTGGACCCCCAGCAAATATCCGCCCAAATTCAACAGCTTGGAGAGCAGATTGACGAACAAGTCAACAAAAAAGGCGAAATAATCTCTAAGCTTGCCGCGCAGGAGAGCGTGGTTAAGAAAAATCATTTTGAAATTCAGGAGCAGGAAAAAAGTTTTTCGATTTTTCAATCACAAAAAAATGACGTTAGTAGCGAAGTCCAGAAGCTAAGTCAAGAACTGGCGATTGTCCAGTCGGAATTTGAAGAAGTCAATGCCAGCTTAACGAACCTCAAAACAACCGAAGACGGTTTGATCCGGCAGCTCGATGAACTTAATCATGCCCTTGGCGTTAGCCAAGTTAAGATCCGTGAAAATCAGGATGTGATTGCCGGCAAGGCCAAAGAGCGTGAAGCCGTGACATTGTTAATTGCACAGGCGGAAACAGAAATCGCTTCTTTGGAAGCAACAAAGAATGGGCATGCCGAAAAGGTGAGCATGTTAACCGAAGCTATGCAAGCGGCCAATGCACAGCTCGAGCGTCTTGTGGCCGAAGCGCAAGAACTCGAAGGAAAAAGTGAACAGTACTCCCGCGAGATTGTCATTTTGCAGGAAAAAATTCTTTTGCTCAAAGAAGAAAAGAACTCTTTGTCGGGTGTTTTGTCAGGATATGTCCGTCAAAAAGAAGAAGTGGCTACCCGCCTAAACAGCGCGCGCGCAAATATCCACTCTTATAATCAGCAAATTGAGTCGATCAAAAATACCCTGCACCAACAGCAGATGCAGGAACAAGAAATCAGTTTTCAAGAAAAGGCGATTCGGGATCGGCTCATGCAATCGTATAAGATTGACGTTGACACTTATGTGCCTGAAGTTTCCTCGCCTGCCGTTGACGCAGAGCAGCCCTCGCAAGATCCCCAAGCTCCGGCGGCGGTCGATATTAATGAAATGGGTATCGCTATCGATCGTTTACGCAAACGTTGCGACTCTTTTGGTTCGGTTAACCTTGTGGCCATTGAGGAATTTGATCAACTCAAAGAACGTTTTGAGTTTTTGACCAAGCAACAAAGCGACCTTTTGACGGCCAAAGATTCTTTGCATCAGACAATTACCAAGATCAACCGTCAGACGCGGCAAATGTTTATGGACACGTTTACCAAGGTCAGCGAGGAATTTCGGATTTATTACCGTATGCTTTTTGGCGGCGGGGAGGCGCAGTTGGTGCTTTTGGACCCGGAAAATGTTTTAGAATCCGGTATTGAAATTATCGCTCGTCCTCCGGGCAAAAAACTGCAAAATATTTCCCTTCTTTCAGGTGGAGAAAAATCCCTGACTGCCATTGCCCTTATTTTTGGCGTTTTTAAAGTCAACCCCAGCCCATTTTGCGTGCTTGACGAAATTGATGCCGCGCTTGACGAATCCAATGTGGGGCGTTTTGGTTATCTGCTCAAAGATTTTGCCAAGATCGCTCAGTTTATCGTGATTACGCATAACAAAAAGACAATGGCCTGCGCGGATGTTCTCTATGGGATTACGATGCAGGAAACAGGTGTTTCAAAACTCGTCTCTGTCAAATTCAAGGATCAAGAGAAGACTCTTTCTGACGAACAAGTCCCTGCCGAAGTTTAATTGATAAAGAAATTAGAAATTTCTACAAAGTATTTATTTACAAATACTTGTGATTTTGTTGTTGCCGGAGGACCGTTTCCTTGACAGAGTTAAATAATATGATATACTCTAAACATTCCACAGAAGAATATAGAAAATGCATGAAAATATTTTGACAAGTTTTAATTGGCTAGATTTGCTGATGATCATTGTCATGATCGGTACCGTTTTTCGCGGTGTTGCTTGTGGCTTTGTCGTTGAATTGTTTAAAGCTCTCGGGAGCATTGCTGCGACGATATGTGCTTTGCATTTTTATGTCCGGGCAGCGGAGAAGTTACAGAGTTTTGTATCGCTGCCGATTAAAGTCGGGGAAATTTTAAGTTTTATTTTGATCGTGGCTTTGGCGATTTTGATTTTTAAATTAATTCGGGAAGGCTGGCTGTTGATCTTAAAAACTGAAGCTAAAGCGGGTTTTAGCCAGTGGGCTGGCGGTTTTGTCGCAATATTTCG
>JAYRHV010000244.1:0-4394 GCA_041907165.1 Candidatus Omnitrophota bacterium
GTCTTTTGGAAATGAATATTGAACCTTTCCTGATCAGTACAGCGGTCAGTACAGTCTTTGCCCAAAGGCTTGCTCGTGTTTTATGCCCCTATTGCAAGCAGGATTACATCCCATCGGTGCAAGTCCAAGAAAGTTTAAAAGAATTTCATTCGAATCCTTCACCATTGAGTTTAGCTAAACCTGTTGGATGTGAAAAATGTTTGGGAACCGGGTTTTCTGGCCGTACAGGAATTTATGAAATTTTGGATGTCGATGACGATTTCCGAGCTTTGATTTTAAAAAGGGCCAGTGAAAAAGAGATGATCGCTGCAGCCAACAAAAACGGGATGCGAAGCCTGCGTGCTTCAGGCATCAAAAATACGATTAATAAAATAACGAGTTTAGAAGAAATTATTCGCATCACAGCACACGAATAGTGAAAGAAAAAAATGCCAAATTATTTATACAGGCTTAAAGACGAAAACGGCAAAAATATCTACGGCTTTGGCGAAGCCCGTGATGTGCGCGAATTAAAGACGCGTTTGCGTCAATTTGGATCTTACTTTATTTCTGCAAAAATATTCGATACGAAAGAATTTAAAAAAGAGCGTGTCAGTTTTGACACGCTTTTGATGTTTACTCATCGTATGACGTCCCTTATCGAGTCGGGGATCCCTATTTTGCAAGCCTTAAGCATTCTATGGAAACAAAGCGATGAAAAAACAATACAGCTGGTCATTAGCCGTATGTATCGGCACGTTGAAGATGGTCAAACGATTTCGATGGCTTTAGATGAATTCCCAAATATTTTTCCGCATCTTTATAGAGCAATGGTCCATGTGGCTGAAAAAACCGGTTCTATGGTTTTTATTCTTCGAAAAATTGTGGAATACTTAGAGTATCAAAGACAATTTATGACGCGTGTCAAAAAAGCAATGTTATATCCATGCATTGTCATGGGATTAACGATACTTGTTTTAATCGGGATGTTTACCTTTGTTGTCCCGACTTTTCAAAAAGTCCTGATTGGGTTAAACGTGCCATTGCCGTTTTTGACATGCTTAGTATTGGGGATATCACAGGTCATGCGAAATCCGATTTTTATTACAGCAGTAATTATCGGCACAATCAGCGCCATAGTGCTTTATCAGGAAATGCGAAAAGTACCAGACGTTGGCTACAAGCTGGACAAAAATATGCTGACAATCCCTTTTTTTGGAAATCTTTTTTTGACAATGTCGATTAGCCGTTTTATTAATTCCCTGCGTGTTCTTATGGGCGCAGGCCTGCCGATTGTCGAAAGTTTAGACGTCGCCAAAACAACGGTCACAAATCAATTCTTAACCAAACACATCAACGATGTTAAAGAAGGCGTCAAGCAAGGCCGGTCGCTTTATGAAACTTTTAGTGAAACGAAAGTTTTTCCGGTACTTTTGGTCGAAATGATCGGTATAGGCGAGAAGGTGGGGACTTTGACTAAAATTCTGGAAAGTTTGGCGCTTCACTTCGATGAAGAAGTGGATTACAAATTAAATAAGTTTTTAACAATTATTGATCCGATGCTCATTGTGATCGTAGGGACGATCATTATTTTTACCATGTTGGCGATTTATTTACCGATCTTTTCAATTTGGAATAAATTAGCCAGTTAACTAAAACGATAGGAGGGAAAACGCATAAAAAATATCGCTCTGTAAACCTAAAAAACAATGTAGCAAAATTTATAAATAAGCAAACAACAGGAGAAATAAAAAATGGACATCAAAACAAACAAGTCAGGTTTCACACTTACAGAAATTCTTATCGTATTAGTCATCGCCGGTATTTTATTGGCCTTGATTTTACCTAATGCTGTTAAGGCAATTACAAAAGGCAATGATGTCGCATCTAAATCAAATGTGGACAGCTGTAATGCCGCAATTGTTATGTGCTTTGGCGAACTGAAAGATTGGAACAAATGTGACACATTGGATAAATTAACATCTGCTCATTTTACAAAGTCTAATATTGAAGGTGTTAAAATTGAGGATGATCCCTCGGGGAGTGGTAAAACTTGTAATCCATCATAACAATTATACTTCCGGCAGAGAGGGCGGGTTAAAATCCGCCTCTCTGCGGGAACTAAAAGGACAATATGGAAAAAGGATATTTAAGTCTTGAGATCGGCGAAAAACTTCTGCGCTTTGTGTATGTCACCAAGCACAAAGGGGCCGTCCTCTTAACGCACGCCGGAGAGCTGGAAGCGAATTTAAACTTCAGTACGCCGGGGGCTTTGACGCAAGCGATCCGTATGCTCGTCGAAAAAGAAGAACTTTTGCCCAAACGTGTTTTTGTCTCGATCTCGCGCAAAGATGTCCTGATTCATCAGCAGTTGATGCCCAAAATGAACGCCGCGGAGCTTGCAGAAGTTGTCCCCGGTGAAATTGAAAAGATTCCTTTCTTCTATAATCAAGCTTTTGAGTATTCCTATACCGCTTTTATGCACAGCCGCGAAAAGGACCGTGTGCTCTTAGTCGCGGTTGCCCAAGAATTTTTAAAGTCGGTTATCGATGAGATTGACGCGACCAAGTTGCCGTTTCGTGATATCGAAATTTCGCCTTTGAACTTAAAAGAACTTCTGCCCAAACCTAAATCGCCCGATCGATGTGAGGCCCTTTTGGTTGTCCAAGAGTTTTGCTCATATTTTTGTATTTACAAAGGCAATTCGTATCTTGGCTTTTACCGATCGCCGATTGGTTCGCAGCAAATTGCTTCGCCGGTTAATGCCGCGCATCAAGAAGTACTGCTTTCAAACTGGATCGGTGAGTTTGAGAGGGTTGTCAAATCGCACCTTGTCGATCACCCGCAAGCGCCCATTGAACAATTATGGCTTGTGGCGGATAAATCTTTATGCTCAACCATTGAAAACCTGCTCAATAAGCGTCTTGACATTAATACAGAGCAGGTGGGCGCCGAAAAAATTTCAAATTTAAAAATCTCAAACTCTATCGCATGGAATCCATCTTATCTATGTGCGTTAACACCGCTGTTGTTTTTCTTTACCAATAAAAAGCCCCTTTTTCCCTTTGATCATTTTTTTGCCAAATTTCAAACACAAAAATATGTGATGCTCGTTATGGTCAAGACAATCATCTTTTTGATGACGCTGGGATTAGGTTTAGGCGGCGTAAATTATTTTGTCAAAAATGACCTTACCTTTTTGCGGGCAGAGACAAAAGAACTAAGCCAAGAGATCCAGATTCTTAATCATCAAAACGAGGATCTTTTTGCCCAAAAGAAAGAATATCTAGACGTCCGAAATAAACTTTTAGCTCAAGCCGGTTATGTCCAAGAGATCAACAGGACATCATGGACGCATGTTTTAGCGGCTATCGCAAACGAATTGCCTGCAGAATTAAGTTTAACGGGCTTTAAATTTTCAGAGTCAGGCGATGTCAAAATCAACGGCGAAACATTTGACATTACCAATATCGCAGAGCTCATCCGAAAAGTCGACCAATCCTCCATACTCGAGGGAGGTAAATTTGAATTCTTGAAAGAGAAAAAACAGCAAGAAGCCAAGCTTTTTAATTTCGGCATTCAGGCGAATCTAAAAGGCAAACGGGAAGATAAAAATGGGACAAAATAATATCAAAAAAATAGCGATCTTTGTCTGCGTCCTGTCTGTTATATGCGTGGGATATTTAACGTATATGAATGTCAACGCATTGTTAGTAACGCGCAATCAATGGATCAATAAAACGCATGAGCTGGCCAAAATTAAAAATGACGTCGCAGAAATAGAGCGCCTGATGAATTTCTATAAAAAGGAAAAACATGAATTCCAACAATATCTTTTTCAGGAAAAAGACATCCCCGGCTTTTTAGATGGGTTATCAGGTTTTGCCCAAAATGCCGGGATTAATATTGTTGATGTCAAAACCAATAAATTTCAAGAAGTTAAAATACCAGATAGCATTTTAGACGGGCAGTCGGAACTTGCAAAAAGAAAATTAAATTCAAACAGCCAAGAAATGACTAAAGAAGAAATGAACCGTATTCTTACATTAGCGGCTATGCCAATCAACATCAAAATCAACGGTTCTTATGAGTCTATCGTAAATTTTTATCGCCATTTAGAAAACTTTAAACAGTTAATCAGCATCGGCAACATTGAAATCGCAACTGCAAACAATACCTATCCGACTTTGCAATGTGATTTTACTCTAAAAATATACAGTTTAAAAACACTCGAGGAGCTTAAAAGTAATTGATATGAAAAAATTTGCCTTTATTCTTTTAATAATACTTATAAATACAACCGTCGGTTGTGACCGTATTGCTTTTATCAGCGACGAAAAAAAGTCTAGCGAAGATACAATAACCGTAACGCCGGTTGAGGACCCGCAATTGGCCAAGTTGATTTTAAAACCGGA